>NZ_JBGCCD010000008.1:0-201739 GCF_041262405.1 Lysinibacillus sp. RC79 | reverse complement strand
ACTCTCCATAAAAAGAAATTCGATTAGCTCAAATTGTTTTGCTGGCATCATGTTTGATGTCCAAAATTTTGTTTCGTTCACCAACTCAAGGTTAGTTACTAAAAACTTTATTGATTACGTTTTGCTTGTTCAGTTTTCAAGGTTCATTACTTTATTTTAAGTGTCACCTCTTGGCGACTCACTTATAATATCAAGAATCTAAAACTATGTCAACACTTTCTCAAAAAAAATCAATAGTTTTTAAAAAATCTATTATTCTTCTTCTACTCACCATGTAAAGAGGGTTTTAGTTAGCCTTAATTAAATAATTTCAAAGGAATAATTTTCTCTATATCACTTGGTTTTTAAGATATCAATTTTCTCATAGTTAGCTCATTTTATTTAGACGTAGGAACCTTTGTTAATGCTTTGGTTTCGATACCTAAATATTTGTCGATTGAGATAAAAATGAAAAAGGCAGACGCCAATATTAATGGGTTGCCCTTTTACTATTATAAATTTGTTATTATACGTGAAATATAGAAGGTACGATTTTTACCTAAATCAAATATCTCCCCTGAATGGCTTAGTTTGATAAGTGGTCGAGTTGGTGCAAATTTATTTACAAACATTACTTCGCCTTGTTCCAGATTAGATAGTTCAACTATTGTTCCTAGAGGAAGGTCGACAACAATATCTATCAGTGCACGAACTACTTTAATATCAAACTTCCCAAATTCAGATTCATTAATCATCTCTATGACTTTAAAGGAAGATTGCTTAGCTCTATACACTCGCTCACAAGTCATTGCATGGAATACATCTGCAACCGCGATAATTTGAGCGAAAGTAGAAATATTAGCGATTTTTTCCCCTTTCGGATAGCCACTACCGTTTAAACGCTCATGGTGCTGGAAAATAGCCTCTTTCATTGTATCCTTTAAGATTGTTAAATCTTTGACCATATTATAGCTATAAATCGGATGCTTATAAATTTCATCAAACTCCTGCTCTGTTAAGGTTGTTTTTTTATCGCGGATACGCGGATGAACTTTTGCCATTCCACAATCAGCTAATAACCCTCCAATTGCAACTTGAATTGTAATTCCTTTGTCATAGCCTAATTTTTGTGCAATCACCGAAGAAATCAATGCTGTTGCTACACAATGATGGTACAAATAGTCTTTTTGATTTGAATACTCATTCAATTCAAAAATGATTGTACGATCTTCTAAAACCATTTCTAATAATGGCAAAATGATTTTACGTGCTTTCGCAATATCTACCTTTGCACCAGCTTCCCAATTTTTAAATTCTTTTTTGAACTGTTCAACAGAATTGTCATAAACCTTTTTGAAAGTTGGAACAGCATCTGTTGGAACAACTAAATCTGTTTCTTTTACCTCCGTTCGAGCCTCTATACCATCATTATAAACAGGGACTCTTGAAATATTAAAAGCAAAAAAAACTTGTAAATGCTCATGGGAAATTATTGTATTTTTAAAAATTATTGGATATTGTGTATTAGCAAAAATATCTTCTGAAATTACTTTACCAACGCGTAACTCTGAAATTGGGACATGTATAGTTTCCACGTAATTAACTCCTCTTCACTATTTCACTTGCTTAAACATAAGGTTAATTTCATTTTATCATGGAATTCAAAATAATTACTTATTTTTCATGATTTATGCTAAAAAAACCGATGAACGACATGAGCTGTCGTCATCGGTCTTTTTATTATTCTTCTACTTGATCATTTTCTTCGTTAGAGTCTTCGTTAAAGTCTTCGTTAGAGTCTTCTTCTTTTTCAACCTTTGCTACAGTTGCAACAAGCTCTTCATCGCCTAAACGAATTAAACGAACTCCCTGTGTACTACGGCCAATTAATGAGATATCATTCACATCCATACGGATTAGCATGCCGTTAATTGTAATAAGCATTAAATCTTCTGAACCATCAACAGTTTTTACAGCTACCATTGGACCATTTTTATCAGTGATTTGAATTGTTTTTAATCCTACACCACCACGGCTCTGTAAACGATATTCCTCTTCAGAAGTACGTTTACCGTAACCTTTTTCTGTAACAACTAAAATTTCCTGTCCTGGTTCAATGATTTCCATACCAACTACTTCGTCACCATCACGTAGTTTAATACCTCGTACACCACCTGCAGTACGGCCCATTGAACGAATATCATCCTCTTGGAAACGTACAAGCATACCATCACGAGTACCGATAATCACTTGTTTATCGCCATCTGTTAAACGAACAGAAATGAGATCATCATCTTCTCGTAAACTTATAGCTATTAAGCCGTTTGTTCGGATGTTAGCAAATTGAGATACTGGTGTACGCTTTGTAATACCTGTTTTAGTAGTGAAGATAAAGTACGCATCTTCATCAAATGAACCAACACGGATCATTGCTGTTACTTTCTCACCTTTATCAATATTGAGTAAGTTAACAATCGGTAAGCCTTTCGCTGTACGACCAAATTCCGGAATCTCATAACCTTTTGCTCTAAATACTTTTCCTTTTGAAGTGAAAAATAAAATTGTATCGTGTGTAGATGTATTCATAAGATGCTCTACAAAATCATCTTCATTTGTGCCCATACCTTGTACACCACGACCACCACGTTTTTGACTGCGATATGTATTCGCAGCTAAACGTTTGATATAACCATTGTGCGTTAAAGTTACGACCGAATTTTCGACTGGGATTAAATCCTCGTCTTCAATCATTTCTAAACCGCCAGAAGTAATTTCAGTACGTCGTTTATCGTTAAAGCGTTCTTTTAGTTCTACTATTTCAGTACGAATAATATCAACAATTTTAGTCTCATCCGCTAAAATCGCTTTTAATTCAGCAATTAATATTTGAAGCTCTTGATATTCTGCTTCAATTTTTTCACGCTCTAATCCACTTAAACGAACTAAACGCATATCTAAAATCGCCTGTGCTTGACGTTCAGATAAATTGAATCGTTCCATTAATTGTGGTTTCGCTTCATCACCACTTCGCGAACCACGGATAATAGCAATAATTTCGTCGATATGATCAAGAGCAATAC
This sequence comes from Lysinibacillus sp. RC79, assembly GCF_041262405.1. Taxonomy (NCBI): domain Bacteria; kingdom Bacillati; phylum Bacillota; class Bacilli; order Caryophanales; family Bacillaceae; genus Lysinibacillus; species Lysinibacillus sp. RC79. The sequence continues at coordinate 198,680 of NZ_JBGCCD010000008.1, read as the reverse complement.
GTAAGCCCTCTAAAATATGTGCTCGATCTTCTGCTTTCCTTAAGTCAAATTCCGTACGACGACGAATAATAACCTTTTGATGCTCTAAATAATGATGCAGCATTTCTTTTAAGCCCATTACTTTAGGTTGACCATTTACTAATGACAGCATATTAATACCGAAGCTCGACTGCATGGCTGTTTGTTTATATAAATTATTTAAAACTACATTAGCATTTGCATCTTTACGAACTTCAATGACTACTCGCATACCACGTCGGTCAGATTCATCACGTAGGTTTGTAATACCATCAATTTTTTTATCGCGTACAAGCTCTGCTATTTTTTCAATAAGCTTAGCTTTATTTACTTGGTATGGTAATTCATGAACAAGAATTGTTTCTTTACCATTTGATTTTTGTTCAATCTCTACCTTTGCGCGAATAATGATGGAGCCACGACCTGTTTCGTAAGCGCGGCGAATACCGCTACGACCTAAAATTAATCCACCAGTTGGGAAATCAGGTCCTGGGATGATTTCCATCAATTCTTCCGTTGTAATAGCAGGATTTTCAGAAAGTGCTATCACTGCATCTATCGTTTCACCAAGTTGATGTGGCGGAATATTTGTCGCCATACCTACCGCTATTCCTGCCGCTCCATTTACTAATAAGTTTGGATAGCGACTTGGAAGGACAACAGGTTCCTTTTCTGAACCATCATAGTTATCTGTATAGTCAATTGTGTCTTTATTGATATCACGAAGCATTTCCATTGCAATACGAGACATACGTGATTCTGTATAACGCATCGCTGCCGCTCCGTCACCATCGACAGATCCAAAGTTACCATGACCATCGACTAGCATGTAACGATAGCTGAAATCTTGCGCCATACGTACCATTGCATCATAGATGGATGAGTCACCATGTGGATGGTATTTACCCATTACGTCCCCAACTATACGTGCTGATTTTTTGTACGCTTTATCTGCTGTATTCCCTAGCTCTTGCATGCCATATAAAATACGGCGATGTACAGGTTTTAATCCATCTCGTACGTCTGGTAATGCACGAGAAACGATTACACTCATCGCATAATCAAGGAAGGATGTTTCAATTTCTTTTGTTATATTAATTCCTTTAACACCGGAGCGTTCTTGTTCTGACAAAGTGTAGACCTCCTCTCAAGAAAGATTAAATATCTAAATTAGCGTATACAGCATTTTCTTCGATAAATTGACGACGAGGTTCAACTTCATCGCCCATTAAACGCTCAAATGCTTGGTTTGCTTTAATTGCATCATCTAATTCTACTTGTAACAATGTGCGGTGCTCAGGATCCATTGTAGTTTCCCAAAGCTGCACTGCATTCATTTCCCCAAGACCTTTGTATCGTTGTACATTTGGTTTTGGCATTTTTGATAGTCGTTCTAAAATTTCTTTTAATGTTTCGTCATCATAGCAATACTCAACATGCTTACCTTGCTTAACTTGATAAAGAGGTGGCTGTGCAATATAAATATAACCTGCCTCTATGAGAGGTCGAAGGAAACGGAAGAAGAATGTTAATAGTAATGTGCGGATATGGGCACCATCAACATCGGCATCTGTCATAATAACGATTTTATGATAACGAGCCTTTTCTAAAGAAAACTCTTCACCAATACCTGTGCCAAATGCTGTAATCATGGCACGGATTTCTGCATTCGATAAAATTTTATCTAAGCGTGCTTTTTCAACGTTAAGGATTTTACCACGTAACGGTAAGATTGCTTGGAAGTGTCGGTCACGTCCAGATTTTGCTGAACCACCGGCAGAATCACCCTCAACGATATAAATTTCACATTCAGATGGATTTGTTGATGAACAGTCAGCTAATTTACCTGGTAAACTTGATACTTCAAGGGCATTTTTGCGACGTGTAAACTCACGTGCTTTTTTAGCAGCGACACGTGCACGAGCAGCCATTAAACCTTTTTCTACAACTTTACGAGCGACAGTTGGATTTTCTAACATAAATCGTTCAAAACCATCTGAGAATAAGGAGTTAGTAATTTGGCTAACTTCAGAGTTACCAAGCTTTGTTTTTGTTTGTCCTTCAAATTGTGGATCAGGATGCTTAACTGAAACAATAGCTGTTAACCCTTCACGAACATCCTCACCAGTAAGGTTTGCATCTGATTCTTTTAATAGTCCGTTTTTTCGAGCGTAATCATTAATAACACGTGTCAGAGCTGTTTTAAAACCAGACTCATGTGTACCGCCTTCATACGTATTAATGTTATTAGCAAATGAAAAAATATTTGAAGAGAATCCAGCATTATATTGCATAGCAATTTCAACTGAAATACCATCCTTTTCCCCAAGAACATCAATTGGTTCATGGATAGGCTCTTTAGATTGATTCAAATGCTCTACATAAGAACGGATACCACCTTCATAATGATACGTAGTAGAACGTTCCTCACCTTCGCGTTCATCAGCAATTGTAATCTTGATACCACGATTCAAATAAGCTAATTCACGAATTCGATGTGCTAAAATATCATATTCATAAACCGTAGTCTCTTTAAATATTTCAGGGTCTGCTTTAAAACGTGTAGTTGTTCCATTACGATCTGAATCACCAATAATCATTAGCTCTTGAACAGTTTTCCCACGTTCAAATATAATTTCATGAATATGACCCTCACGATGAACTTGAACAATCGTCTCAGCTGATAGAGCATTTACAACAGATGCCCCTACACCATGAAGACCACCAGATACTTTGTATCCTCCACCGCCAAACTTACCGCCAGCATGGAGCACTGTCATAATAACTTCAACAGCAGGCTTCCCCATTTTCTCTTGTATACTTACCGGAATACCACGACCATTGTCTTCTACACGAATCCAATTGTCTTTTTCTATCGTTACTTTTATATCTGTACAAAATCCTGCAAGTGCTTCATCAATACTATTATCAACAATTTCCCACACTAAATGGTGAAGACCTTTAGAGCTTGTTGAACCGATATACATCCCTGGTCTTTTACGTACCGCTTCTAAACCTTCTAATACCTGTATCTGATCGGCTTCATAAGCTTGATTTTGTAAACCTTCGTTCTCTATAGCCACGGCTTTCATCTACTCCTTCATAACATCATTGTGTGTAAATGAATGAACAGTCAACCGAGCTGACTATTACCATTCTTTTGTAATCTAAAAAACTCCCGGGCTAACTTTCTTCAATCGCTCCTTGTTTCACGTGAAACAGCTGTGCATGCTCCATCGTTTCATGATGAATTCCATCAACACTTGTAGTCGTAACAAAAGTTTGAACTTCACCTTGAATGGTATTTAATAAATGCGATTGGCGATAATCGTCGAGTTCCGACAATACATCATCTAAAAGTAGTATGGGTGTTTCATTTGTTTCTTGTTTAATTAATTCGATTTCAGCAAGTTTTAATGAAAGAGCGGTTGTACGTTGCTGGCCTTGTGAACCATATGTCTGAACATCATAGCCATTTACTAAAAACTGCAAATCGTCTCGGTGCGGACCAACTAGTGTTACACCTCGATCAAATTCACGTTCCTTAGCTTCTATTAGCTTTTTATGCAAGAAGCCTTCAATTTCACTAGAAGTAAGTTCTTTTTCAATACCAGCTACTGTGCGGTATTTAATAGCTAACGTTTCTTTTCCTTGTGAAATACCAGCGTGAATTGGCTCTGCCCACTCCTGCAATAAATCCATAAATTGAAATCTTTTTCGAATAATTTGGGTAGCTGCGTGAATATATTGTTCATTATAAACTTCGTACATCACGTCATCTGGCATTGTTTTACCTTGATTCATTTTTAAAAAATGGTTACGTTGCTTTAAAATTTTTTGAAAGGTTAATAAATCATGTAAATAGACAGGCGAAATTTGCCCAATCTCCATATCAATAAAACGTCGGCGTATTTGCGGACTTCCCTTTACAACGTTTAAATCTTCGGGTGCAAACATCACGACATTCATTTGGCCAATATAATGACTGAGTCGACTTTGTTCTATGTGATTTATCTTACCTTTTTTGCCTTTTTTCGTAATCGTAAGCTCAATCGGTAAAATACCATGCCGTTTTTGAACGGCCCCTTCTATTTTACCATAGTCTGAATCCCAACGTATTAATTCTTTATCGTTCGTCGTTCGATGGGATTTAGCCATCGCTAATACGTAAATAGATTCCATAACATTTGTTTTTCCTTGAGCATTTTCACCAATAAAAACATTAATTTTTGGAGAGAAGTTTAAAGCTAAGGCATCATAGTTACGGTAATTTGTAAGTTTTAACTGCTCTATATGCATAATTTACTGTCCAGTGGTTCCAACGATACGAAATCGACCACATCCAGGAATATTTACAATGTCACCGTCACGTAATTTACGACCGCGGCGATCATCTACTTCTCCATTTACATATACTTCATTTTCGTGTAAAAACCACTTCGCCATGCCACCAGAGCTAATGGCATCGGTCATTTTTAAAAGTTGCCCTAATGTGACAAACTCTACATCAATTTCAATGTCCTTCATAGTTGAGTTCCCCTCCAAATACAGACTGTCTATCTCTCTATCATACCTAAATATTCGCCATAAGTAAAAAAAGATAGCCGCAACTAGCGACTACCAAAAAGTTTTTCAAAGCATTTAGAGCTTGAAATTATGGAGTTTATTCTCTCCAACAAAAATTGACATCCGCCGGAGGCTTTAGGCCAACAGATGTTTTTGCGCGAAAGCGTAGTGCTAACGTAGCGACAGCAGCATGATGTTGGTCACTCAGTCGTGTGTTGCTGTCGCTGCGCTTTCGCACAGATAAATTGTCACAGGATATGGCGTTTTTAGACTGAGTTACTCTAGTTCAGCAGGTGTTTGGACACCCGCTGAAAAGTAACTTAAACCCGCATTCATCTCCCGCCTATAGAGGTGAGAGACTTCTGTACCTGTCGCTTTGCTTTCGCTACAGAAAATAATTGTAACTGCCGTTTCACTTACGTTACATAAAACATTTGCTGAAAGAAGTTAATTCTTAATAAGTACGTACAGGTAAAATCAACTGTAAAATAGCATCGTCATGAACTGAACGTAAAATAAATGGTCTCATTGCTCCTGTAAATTGAATGACAACATCTTGACCATCTATTGCTTTCAAAGCTTCCATCATGTATTTCGCACTGAAAGAAATTTTTAAGTTCTCCCCTTCTAATGATTCAACAGGAATTTCCTCTTGAACCTTACCGATTTCTGGAGAATTAGAAGAAACTTCGACAGCTTGATTATCTAAAATCTCAAAACGTACAACATTATTACGATCGCCACGAGCAACAAGAGATGCACGATCGATCGCTTGTAATAATGATTTACCGTTAATTGTTAGATTTGTTTGATACTCTTCTGGAATTAAACGTGATGTATCTGGGTAGTTACCTTCAAGTAAGCGAGAGAAGAATAACACTTCTCCAGTTTTAAATAACACTTGCTGGCTTGTCATAACAATTTGCACAAGATTTGTAGAATCCTCTAAAACTTTATTTAACTCATTTAAACTTTTACCAGGAATTACAACGCTATGTTCAACTTCAGGTAAATTTTCCAGTTGAACTTTACGTCTTGCCAAACGGTGGCTATCTGTTGCAACACAGATTAATGTTTCGTTTTTTATCTGCCAGTTTACACCTGTCAACACTGGTCTACTTTCTGAAGTGGCAACAGCGAATACTGTTTCACGGATAATCGACTTTAATAGATCAGCAGGAATAGTAAATTTTTGATCCTCTGTTAATTCGGGTAATAAAGGATATTCAGCAGCATCTGAGCCAATTAAATGGAATTCAGATTTACCTGAACGGATATGAGTTTGGAAACCAGTTGTTACTTGAATTTCAACCTCATTTGTTGGTAACTTACGTACAATTTCATTAAACATACGAGCTTGTACAACAATTGATCCTGTTTCTGTAATATGAATTATTTGTTGGCCATCTTCTTCAACTGGAATAAATGTTTGAATTGTAATATCAGCATCACTACCTGTTAAGCGAATACCCTCATCTGTTACATCAATTTTTATCCCCGTTAAAATTGGAATAGTTGTTTTTGAACTTACGGCTTTCATGACATCATTTAAACCCTCTAATAAACGGTCACGTAAAATATCAAATTTCATTCGTTTTCCCTCACATATTTATATTATTTATTTATATAAAATAAAGAAGATATAGTAATAGGTCCTGTGGATTTGTGGATAAGTGCTTTCAAGTGAATAAAATCAGTCTATCCACATGTAGATAGACTGTGTATAAGTTTGTGTTTAAATGTTTGTGTTGTCCACAGCATTATTTCCCTAGCATGCTTCGAATTTGTTTAATATCTTGCTGTAGCTGAACGTCATTTTTCAACAAAGAAGATATTTTTTCGTGCGCATGGATAACAGTAGTATGGTCACGTCCACCAAATTCTTCGCCAATTTTCGGCAGCGAGAAATCTGTTAATTCGCGAGATAAAAACATGGCGACTTGACGCGGGAAGGCAATTAACTTTGTACGTTTTTTCGCGACAAAATCCTCTAAACGAATGTTAAAATGCTCTCCTACTGCATTTTGAATGTCTAATATCGTGACAGTTCGTGGCTTTGAATTAGGAATAATATCCTTTAATGCTTCAGCAGCCAAAGTTGCATTAATATCCTTGTTAACAAGTGATGAGTAGGCAACGACGCGAATAAGCGCACCTTCAAGCTCCCGAATATTGGAGTCAATCTGGTTCGCAATATAGAGCATGACTTCATTTGGCACTTCTAGACCATCAGCCTTTGCTTTTTTTCGAAGAATGGCGATACGAGTTTCCAAATCAGGAGGTGCAATATCTGTAATTAGTCCCCATTCGAATCGAGAACGTAAACGATCTTCCAATGTCGGTATTTCCTTAGGAGGACGGTCACTGGAAATAACAATTTGTTTCGATTCTTCATGCAATGTATTAAAAGTATGGAAAAATTCTTCCTGAGTTGATTCTTTTCCAGCTAGAAATTGAATATCATCAATTAGCAGTACATCTACATTGCGATATTTATTGCGGAAATCAAGAGCCTTATTATCACGAATTGAGTTAATAAATTCATTTGTAAATTTTTCAGATGATAAATATACCACCTTTGCATTTGGGTTATGTTCCAGTACATAATGACCAATCGCATGCATTAAGTGTGTTTTGCCAAGTCCTACTCCCCCATAGATAAAAAATGGGTTATAAGCCTTCGCAGGCGCTTCTGCGACAGCTAGCGAGGCAGCATGTGCAAAGCGGTTACCAGAGCCAATAACAAACGTATCAAAAGTATACTTCGGGTTTAACATACCTGGTGAAATATCATGGTGTTCGTTATTTTTTGCTTGGATAATCGGCGCTGGTAAATCGAAATCGTCCGAATCCTGGTTTTTTTGAACAACAAACTTAATAAGCAAGTCTTCGCCTGTAAGCTCCGTTAATATACCTGTAATCAAATGAATATAATGATTTTCAAGCCAGTCTCGAGCAAACGAATTTGGCGCAGCAATTGTCACAGTAGAACCACTACCATTGTAGGAAAGTAGTTTTGTAGACTTTAGCCACGTTTCGAAGCTTGGTTTAGAAATTTTTTGTTCAACTTGAGCCAGGACATTATTCCATAGTTCTTCTAAATGTTCCAAGCTGCTAATCTCCTTTACAGTTCAATACAATTACAATAATAAAAGCGCATTTATAGAAACGGTAAATACGTTCATTTTTACAACTAGTCCACAAACTCACAAGTTGTGGATAAAAGTTAACCAAAGGCTGTGATAAAAATTATCCACAGCATATCAACAGTTGTGGATAAGATAAAAGTTAATTTCAGTTTTCAACAAAGTGAAGCACAGATATCGTATCAGAAAAACAAAGCTATTTCAATAGTTTGCGAAACTTATCCACACACCTTTCATTTATGCACTTCCAAGTTGTCCACAAGGTCTGCTTATGTGAAAAAGATGTAGATAAATGTTGTGGATAAAAAATAATGCAAAAAATACTATACACAGCTCTGTGTAAAAAAAACAAGTACTCTGTGGATAATTTATATTTGTTTCAGTAGAAGATGATCGTAGTAAAAGATAGACATAGATTCGCTTAAATATAGAAATTTATAAAATTCATTGACAAAATCACTAGTTACTTTATATAATATTCAGGTCTGTATGTTGAAAAATTCAACTCAATCAGGAGGTGTCTATATAAATGAAACGTACTTACCAACCAAAAAAACGTAAGCACAGCAAAGTTCACGGTTTCCGCGCACGTATGAGCACGAAAAACGGTCGCAAAGTTCTTGCTGCTCGCCGTCGTAAAGGAAGAAAAGTATTATCAGCATAAAATAAGTCCACTGAGACACATCAGTGGTCTTTTTTTTCTTTATTTTTGGTAAACCTAGAAATGAGGATCAAAGGATAATTATCGAGTAGCAGGTGAAAGAAATGAAAAAACGCCAACGAGTGAAAAAAAACGATGATTTTCAAAAGGTGTTTAAAAAGGGTAAATCTTTCGCTAATCGTCAGTTTGTCGTATATTTTTTAGAAAAAGAGGGACAAACAGAATTTCGTGTAGGATTATCGGTTAGTAAAAAGCTTGGGAATGCAGTAACACGCAACCAGATCAAACGCTATATTCGACAAAGTATTCATGAATTAAAGGATGAGTTAAAGTCGAATATGGACTATGTTATTATCGCCAGACAACCGGCGGCCACTATGGATTTTCATGAAGTAAAACAGGGTTTGCAGCATGTACTACGAATCGCAAAAGTATTAAAGAAGACGTAATATGAATGGCAACCAAAGTGGTGAATAGAAGCGTTTCTGCGCAAAAGTGAAATCGCTGAAAATACTCACCGGGGTATTTCTAAATGGATTTTCACTGCAATATATGAATTATTAGTAACATTACTTAGTAAATATGTGCACATTGTTAGAATATTTAGTAGAGTGAAACGATATATGCATGATAAAATAACTGATAACTTTATTCAGTTGCAGGAAACTGTAAATGTATAAAGAAGAGAACGCATATAGTTTTAGAAAAAGTGAATAGTATTTGTAGGGGGAAAAAGGTTGAAGAAACAACTTTGGGTAATTTTGTCGCTAGCATCAGTAGCATTGCTACTTTCTGGTTGTACAGAATTCAAAGAACCAATCTCCAAAGAAAGCACAGGCTTCTGGAATGAATTCATTGTTTGGCCTTTAGTGTCAGCGATAAAATACTTTGCTGATTTGCTCGGTTCATATGCATGGGGGATCATTGTTGTAACGATTATTATTCGTTTAGCCGTTCTTCCATTGATGATTAAACAAACAAAGAGCTCTAAAAAAATGCAAGAAATTCAGCCAAAATTGAAGGAATTGCAAAAGAAGTATGCTTCTAAGGATGCACAGACACAGCAACAGTATCAAAAAGAGATGATGCAGCTTATGAGTGAGTCTGGTGTCAATCCAATTGCTGGATGTTTACCTGTATTCATTCAAATGCCAATTTTAATTGGTTTCTACCATGCGATTAGTCGTATGAATGCTACACCTGCTTTTGATTTAGGAAATTTCTTTATTTTCCCATTAGCAGAAACAGCACCGGCACTAGCAATTACTGCTGGTATAATGCAATTTATCGTTTTACGTACGGGCCCAGCGATGGATAACCCTCAAATGAAAATAATGATGTACATTATGCCATTTATGATTATTGCTTTCGGTATGGCATTGCCAGCAGCATTATCATTATACTGGGTAGTCGGTAACATTATTTCGATTGCTCAAAACCTGTTTATTTACAAACCTTGGGAGAAAAATAAAACACAACCTGCTCAAAATGGAGGGGCTAAAAAGTGAAACAACTTACGCAAATAGGCGCAACAACACAAGAAGCGATCTCATTGGCGTTACAGAAACTTGGCAAAACCCGCGAACAAGTAGATGTTGAAGTTTTACAAGAAGGTAAAAAAGGATTTTTAGGTTTTGGGGCACGATCTGCAGAAGTTCGTGTAACAGTAAAGGAAGTACAGGTTCGATCAACAATTGAAGAAGAAATAGCTGAACAGCAAAATACGATTCAATTTGTCGAACCAACAGTAATAGATGATGTTGAAGCAATAAGTTCACAAGTTTCTGAACAACCAAGTGATATCGAAGCTGTTCAACAAGTCGTAGAGGAACAAAAAGAGGAAGAACAAACCTCGGTAAACCCAATTGAAGAAGCAAAGACTTATGTAGTAAATATTGCTGAACAATTGGATATTCATGATCTTGAAATTGAAACGACACGTGAAGGGAAATATGTATTATTTCAACTGAAGAGCGAGAAAGCTGCACTGCTAATAGGGAAACGTGGTCAAACATTAAATTCCTTGCAGCAATTAACACAACTTGTGTTAAATAAAAGTGCCAAACAGTTCTTAATGGTGAAATTAGACGTAGAAAACTATCGTGAACGTCGTCAAGTAGCTTTGGAGTTACTGGCAGATCGTATGGCAGATAAAGCACTTCGCTTAAATCAGCGTGTGACATTTGAGCCAATGCAGTCGTACGAAAGAAAAATTATTCATAATCAATTGGCAAATCGCCTTGATATTGAAACATATTCAGAAGGAACGGAGCCTAATCGTTATTTAGTCATTGAACCTGTAAAGTAACGACTAAACTTCGTAAAAAACATACAGGCAAAGCTAAAGTCATTTTATCGTCATGATAAAATGACTTTTTATGTTGTTGAAAAACTATTATGTCAGTGAAATTAAGGTGTTCTATTAAAGAAAGTATGGCTCTTCGGCAAAACGAGGGGTTGATTTCCGCTCCGACTGGGCGCTTTGTTGTTGCTGTCGCTACGCTTTCGCACAGAGCAAAGCTTCCTGGGGGGCGTCCGATGAGCCGCTTGGGCCAACACGATGTTGGTCACGAAGGCGTTATCACAGGACGTGATAACGCCTTCGTTCCCCTATCTGCTCGCTCCAGGGTCTCATCTGTGACGCTAATCCCCAAGGAGTCGCCCAGCCTGGAACGGAAATCACCCTCATTTAAAGCGCCACAACATTTACAAAGATTCCATCGACCATTTTGATTTTTTATCTGTTAAAGCAACTAACTATAAGATTTTTAATTGTGGACAACAGAGGGTATAGTTTTCGTTTAGGTTAAAGATTTAACTTTCTAGCGTTCGCAACTTTTGTCGAAATACGTGCTATAATGTAGAGCTTTCTTATTATCCACAATTGGAAATTATCCTTACTTTAGATTTTGCAGAAAATATGTTAGTCTAAGGTGTTAGTAAGTATTGGTCGGTTTTTATTTATCCACATGTGGATAACGTTAAGGAGGTCATTAAATGGAGTTCGATACAATTGCTGCGATATCCACACCGATGGGTGAAGGAGCTATTGCTATTGTTCGCTTAAGTGGGGACGAAGCAGTCGCAATTGCAGATAAAATATTCAGATCGCCTGGTGAGAAAAGTTTAACAACGAAGGCTTCACATACAATTCATTATGGACATTTGGTCGATCCAAAAACAAATGAGGTTGTAGAGGAAGTAATGCTGTCATTAATGCGCGGACCTAAAACATTCACCCGTGAGGATGTAATCGAAATTAACTGTCACGGGGGACTAGTTTCGGTGAACCGTGTATTAAAGCTAGCATTAACAAATGGAGCAAGACTTGCCGAGCCAGGTGAATTTACAAAACGCGCATTCTTAAATGGACGTATCGATTTATCACAGGCTGAAGCAGTCATGGATTTAATAAGAGCGAAAACTGATAGAGCGATGAATGTAGCGTTGGGACAAATGGATGGCAAATTATCGCGTTTAATAGGTGACTTACGCCAAGCATTACTAGAGACATTAGCGCAAGTAGAGGTTAATATAGATTATCCGGAGTATGATGATGTAGAAGAGATGACGGTACCGGTATTAGTAGAAAAATGTACATGGGTACGAAATGAAATTATTAAACTTTTGCAAACATCTTCTCAGGGGAAAATATTACGAGAGGGTCTATCAACTGTTATTTTAGGCCGCCCAAACGTTGGGAAATCTTCTCTTTTAAATAGTTTAGTACAGGAGAATAAGGCTATTGTGACAGATATAGCGGGTACAACTCGTGATATTATAGAAGAGTACGTGAATGTACGTGGTGTTCCGCTTCGTTTAGTCGATACAGCTGGTATTCGAGAGACAGAGGATATCGTCGAACGAATTGGTGTTGAACGTTCACGTGAGGCGTTGCGTGGCGCAGATTTAATTTTATTTGTTTTAAACTACGCAGAGGAATTGACTGCCGAGGATGAGCGTCTATTCGAAACAATTCAAGCGATGGATTACATCGTTATTGTCAATAAAACAGATCTACCGCAAAAAATTGATGTAGCTCGCGTCAAAGAGCTAGCAGGCAATCATCGCGTTGTGACAACTTCTCTTTTACAGGAAGAGGGTATCACAGAGCTAGAGGAAGCGATTGCCGCGTTGTTCTTTGAAGGGCAAATTGAAGCGGGCGATTTAACATATGTTTCAAATGCAAGACATATTGCTTTACTACATCAAGCACAAGCAACGGTCGAGGATGCATTAGCTGGAGCACAAGCTGGTGTACCTGTTGATATGGTGCAAATAGATGTCACAAGAACATGGGAAATACTTGGTGAAATTATCGGTGACACTGTACAAGAAAGCCTAATTAATCAGTTATTTTCACAGTTCTGCTTAGGGAAATAATTTTACTAAAGAAAGGAAGATACGAGCTATGCCAACAAAATATGAGGCAGGCACGTTTGATGTTATCGTAATTGGCGCAGGTCACGCAGGTTCTGAAGCTGCACACGCTGCTGCCAAAATGGGTGCTAACACACTGATGTTAACAATCAATGTAGATATGATTGCATTTATGCCATGCAATCCATCCATTGGTGGTCCTGCCAAAGGAATCGTAGTACGAGAAATTGACGCATTAGGTGGCGTCATGGGGAAAGTTATTGATAAAACGCATATTCAAATGCGTATGTTAAATACAGGAAAAGGTCCTGCTGTGCGTGCATTACGTGCACAAGCGGACAAAGTTTTATACCAACAAGAAATGAAACGTACGTTGGAGGAAACTGAAAACTTAACAATTCACCAAGGAATGGTGGAAGAGCTAATAATTGAAGACGGGGAAGTAACAGGTGTTATTACACAAATCGGTGCTATTTACCGCGCTAAAACAGTTGTAGTCACAACAGGTACATTCCTTCGTGGTGAAATCATTATTGGAGACGTAAAATATTCAAGTGGTCCTAATAACCAACAACCGTCCATTCGTTTAGCAGATAACTTAAAAGAGCTTGGCTTTGACCTTGTGCGTTTTAAAACAGGTACACCACCACGAGTGAATAGCCGTACCATTGATTATGATAAAACAGAAATTCAACCTGGAGATGATGTTCCACGTGCATTCAGTTTTGAAACAACTGAATTCATCATGGATCAGCTACCTTGCTGGTTAACTTATACAAGCCTAGAAACACATGAAATTATCGAGGCAAACCTACATCTTTCACCGATGTACTCAGGGATGATTAAAGGTACGGGCCCACGTTATTGCCCTTCTATTGAAGACAAAGTTGTGCGATTTAACGATAAACCGCGCCACCAAATCTTCTTAGAGCCAGAAGGTCGCAATACACGTGAAGTATATGTACAAGGTTTATCAACTAGCTTACCAGAACATGTACAAACACGTTTACTAAAATCAATTCCAGGCTTAGAAAAAGCAGAAATGATGCGTGCTGGTTATGCTATTGAGTACGATGCAATCGTGCCAACACAATTGTGGCCAACTTTAGAAACAAAACGTATTAAAGGCTTGTATACTGCTGGTCAAATCAACGGAACATCAGGTTACGAGGAAGCAGCAGCTCAAGGCTTAATGGCGGGGATGAACGCTGCTGCTAATGTGCTTGATAAAGCAGAATTAATCTTAAGTCGTTCAGATGCTTATATTGGCGTTTTAATTGATGATCTAGTGACAAAAGGAACAAATGAACCGTATCGCTTACTAACATCTCGTGCAGAATATCGTTTACTACTTCGTCATGATAACGCAGATTTACGTTTGGTAGAGCTAGGTTATAATATGGGAATGCTTACTGAGGAAAGATATGCAACATTCAATGAGAAAAAAGAGCTGATTGAAAACGAAATTGCACGTCTTCGTGAAGTTATTATTAAACCAAATGAAGCAACACAAGCTGCTATTCGCTCTGTAGGTGGTAGTGAGCTAAAAGACGGTATTCGTGGAGCGGATTTATTAAAACGTCCAGAAATGCATTATGAATTAATTTCTTCGTTAATTCCAGCAGACATAGAGCTTTCGGATGAAGTGAAGGAACAAATTGAAATTCAGCTTAAATATGAAGGTTATATTGAAAAAGCATTACAACAAGTTGAAAAGCTTCATAAAATGGAGAATAAAAAAATCCCTGAAAATATTGATTATGACGCTATTTCAGGTCTAGCAACAGAAGCTCGACAAAAATTAAAACAAGTTACACCACTTTCCATTGCTCAAGCATCGCGAATCTCTGGTGTAAACCCAGCAGATATTTCAATATTACTTGTTTATATTGAGCAAGGTAAAATCGCACGCGTCAGCGGTGAATAATTAACAACAGTAAAGTGAATAAGAGGCGGGCATACCTTTGTGCCCGCTTCCTATTTTTAAGGCTATGCTATCTTTACATAGTTGATGAGTACATGCTTACAAATCAATAATAGGGATAGTCAAGCCAGTTAGAAAAAGGAGACTTTACATGAACGAACAACAATTTATCGAGGCTCTAAAGAAGAAGGGCATTGAACTTTCTGAAAAGCAGTTGGCTCAATTCAAAAAATACTTTGAGTTACTTGTTGAGTGGAATGAAAAGATGAACTTAACTGCTATTACTGATATAGAAGGTGTTTATTTAAAGCACTTTTATGATTCGATTAGTGCCTCTTTCTATTTTGATTTTTCAAAAGTGACGACAGTTTGTGATGTTGGAGCAGGTGCTGGTTTCCCAAGTATTCCAATTAAAATCTGCTTCCCACATTTACATGTAACAATTGTCGATTCTTTAAATAAAAGAATTACATTTTTAAATCATTTAAGTGATGAGTTACAATTAGAGAATATGCATTTTGTACATGCCCGTGCAGAGGAATTTGCTCAAAATGCGAAATATCGTGAACAGTTTGATGTTGTAACAGCTCGTGCGGTAGCCCGATTATCGGTCTTATCGGAGTTATGTGTCCCACTAGCAAAGCAAGGTGGCTATTTTGTTGCTTTAAAAGCAGCAGCTGGTGCGGAAGAGTTAAAAGATGCAAAAAAAGCATTGGCTACATTAGGGGTTGCACTAAAAGAAGAATTTTCTTTCCAGCTACCTGTTGAAGAAAGTGACCGTATTTTATATATCTTTGATAAAATAAAAGGAACACCAAAAAAATATCCGCGTAAACCAGGTGTACCAAATAAAACACCGATTCAATAATTAGTGTTTCATGTGAAACTTCTCAAAGTAGAAAATATTTTTTCTATTTTGAGCATACATACTAGTTATGGGTGGTTCACGCAAATGACATCTATGAACTATATACATTTTAAGAAATATAATAAATAATAATAGAATAAAACAGAGCAAGATAGTTACTTAAAGGTGGTGCCACTTGGATGAAAAGTCCTTTTTCACGTTTTTTTGGAGGCGGGAATAAAACTGAGCCTATTGTGAAAAATGAAGTAGAACAAGCAGAGGCGGTTCATGCAGCAGAAGAGGTTATAAAGCTGCCTATTGATCAAATTGTGCCTAACCGTTTTCAGCCACGTACTATTTTTGATGATGAAAAAATTGAAGAATTATCAAGAACCATTCATACGCATGGTGTGATTCAGCCAATCGTTGTACGTAAAACAGCAGAAAATCAATATGAAATCATTGCTGGTGAGCGTCGTTATCGAGCAATGAAAAAGCTACAATGGACAGAAGTTCCGGCAATTATAAGAAATTTAACTGATAAGGAAACAGCCTCTATCGCGTTAATTGAGAACCTACAGCGTGAGGAATTAACATCAATTGAAGAAGCTGTTGCCTATCAAAAATTATTAGAGCTTCATGAGCTGACACAAGAAGCTTTAGCCCAACGACTTGGAAAAGGACAATCCACGGTAGCTAATAAATTACGTTTATTAAAGCTGCCTGAAGAAGTGCAGCAAGCTATTTTGAAGCGTGAAATCTCTGAACGACATGCACGAGCATTAATTGCAATTAAAGATCAGCCATTACAGCTAGAAGTTTTACAACAAACGATTGAAAATGATTGGAACGTTCGTCAGTTAGAAGAGCAGATTTATTCTTTATTACATCCAGAGGCAGAAGTTCAAGAAGAAGCGGAACCGAAGAAAGTAAAGCCGAAACGTAAGGCCATTAGTAAAGACGTACGTATTGCTTTAAATACGATTAAACAATCGTTATCTATGGTAACAAAGAGCGGTATAACAGTTAAGACTGAAGAAGAAGATACAGAGGAATATTATCAAATTACAGTGAAAATACCTAAAAAGAAAAGTCTTAAGTCGTGATCGGAATTATATTAGAAAAATAAAAAAATGACTTTTATATCTCTGTACAAAGGAGGCATCTCAGTAATATTTCTGAGATGTCTCCTTTTTTGTATATATTCTTAATATTTTATACAACTATTTTCTGTTTTTTTGATAGAATGAAAGTAAGATAGAGGTATTTAACTTCTTTCAGCAAGTGTTTTTTGTACCGAAAGCGTAGCGACAGGTACAGAAGTCTCTCACCTCTATAAGTGGTAATATGAATGCGGGTTTAAGTTACTTTTCAGCGGGTGTCCAAACATCCGCTGAAAGAAGTTAAAGCCTCCGGCGGATGTCACGGATTCGGAAAGGAGTGCTTAGAGGATGTTAGCCTAAAATCATCGCATCCATGCGATAACGGCTAACTGACCTGCATCGTGCAGGCCTAAGCACAAAGCCGAATCCGGACACAATTATGCCGAGGCATAATTGATCAGTGATTTTACAAATGATTTATCAAAGTGAACCTTTGATAGATGAAAGCAGGTGCTTTTAAATGGGTAGAATTATAGCAATCGCCAATCAAAAGGGTGGCGTAGGGAAAACAACGACATCGGTCAATTTGAGCGCTTGTCTAGCATATCTAGGGAAGAAAGTGCTCTTAATCGATACTGATCCACAAGGAAATACAACGAGTGGGCTTGGCGTTAATAAGGGAGAACTTCAAGGTTGTATTTATGATGTATTAATTGATGATGAAAACGTTAAAAATGTCATTCAACAAACAAATGTAGAAAACTTAGCAATCGTTCCCGCAACCATTTCACTAGCAGGAGCAGAAATTGAATTAGTTTCGACAATTTCCAGAGAAGTACGTTTAAAGCATGCACTTCAAGATGTAAAAGAAGACTATGATTATATTATTATTGATTGCCCGCCTTCGTTAGGGCTACTAACAATTAATGCTTTAACTGCTTCAGATGCGCTCATTATTCCTGTACAATGCGAATATTATGCATTAGAGGGGTTAAGTCAGTTATTATCAACTGTCCGTTTAGTGCAAAAACATTTAAATCAGCAATTATACATTGACGGTGTATTGCTGACGATGCTTGATGCACGAACAAACCTAGGCTTACAAGTTATTGATGAAGTAAAAAAATATTTCCAAGATAAAGTATACAAAACAATTATTCCTCGTAATGTGCGATTAAGTGAGGCTCCAAGTCATGGGCAGCCAATTATCATTTATGACGCAAAATCAAGAGGTGCAGAAGTGTATTTAGAGATGGCGAGGGAAGTGATTAAAAATGGCTAGAGGTTTAGGAAGAGGCATAGGTGCATTATTTCCTGGAGAGTCTATAGAACAAAGTGGGCAAGTGGAAGAAATACAATTAGAGCTTATCGTCGCAAACCCATTTCAGCCTCGTAAAATTTTCGATGAAGAAACTTTACAAGAATTAGCTGACTCTATACAGGAACATGGTATTTTACAGCCAATTGCTGTACGTAAAAAAGGACGCAAATATGAAATCGTTGCTGGAGAACGCCGTTATAGAGCAACTCAATTAGCAGGGTTAGAGGTTATTCCAGCTATTATAAAAGAGCTATCAGATGCGCAAATGATGGAACTAGCTATTTTAGAAAATCTACAGCGTGAAGATTTGACAGTTATTGAAGAGGCTGAGGCATATCAAAGCTTAATGGAAAACTTACATTTAACACAGGAGGAGCTTTCCAAAAGATTAGGGAAAAGTAGACCGCATATTGCTAATCATGTTCGTTTACTTGCATTACCAGAGGATGTTCGTGAGTGTATGAATGATGGAACACTATCGATGGGACAAGGACGAGCGTTACTTGGATTGAAAAATAAAAGAAGAATATCAGAAGTGGCAAATAAGGTCATTAAACAAGGATTAAATGTACGGCAAGTTGAAATGTTAGTACACAATTTGAATGAAGAAGTTTCACGTGAAACAACTCAACCAAAGAAAAAGGATATATTTGTGGCAGCTAAGGAAACACAGTTACGTGATTACTTTGGAACAAATGTACAAATTAGGAAAGCTAATAATAAAGGGAAAATTGAAATTGAATTTTATTCTGAAGATGATTTAGAACGCATTTTAGAAATATTAAATTTACAGGAAGAATAAGAGAAATATCGATATCGTAATCAGAGCGCCGAACTACAAGGCGCTCTCTATTTTTCTAGAGAGAAGGAAGGTTGGGACGTGGTATTACTAGGGGCATTAATTAACGCTTTGCTTATTATGGCAGGTGCATTGATAGGACGCATTTTTAAAAATATACCTGAATCGATGAAGACTACTGTATTATCAATTATCGGTTTAGCAGTTGCACTTTTAGGCATTAAAATGGGCTTTGAAAGTGATAATTTTATTATTTTAATGATAAGTTTAGTGGTTGGTACAGTAATTGGTGAATGGTTAGATTTAGATAAGCAAATGAATAGACTTGGAAAATGGGTAGAATCTTTATTTAGTAAAAATCGTACTGATAATAATCAAATTGGCATAGCAGAAGGTTTTGTAACGGCCTCTTTAATATTTGTAGTTGGCTCTATGGGCGTAATTGGTGCACTCGATAGTGGTCTGCGTAATGATCATAATATACTTATTACGAAAGGATTAATCGATGGATTTATATCGATAATATTAGCATCTACATTAGGTGTTGGAGTGCTATTATCTGCAGTACCTGTATTCGTCTATCAAGGATTAATTGCACTTTTTGCAGGTGTTATCAGCTCCTTTATACCAGATGCTGCACTACAAATGTTTATTCATGAAATGACTGCTGTAGGCGGTGTTATGATTTTTGCCATTGGTTTAAATATAGCAGGCTTAACTAAGATCAAGGCTGCCAACTTGTTGCCAAGTCTCATCGTTGTCGGTATTGTGGTTGCTATCTTCTATATGTTTCAGTGAATAACGATGTGCAGCGAGCAATAGAGCTCTTGAAAGCTTTTCCGCCATTGCATAGGAAATATGAAGTCTTGTATTTTGTAAAACAAGCATTTCCATAAAGCCTCCAACATTGACTATTCCTTTAATGGAAATATCACCGATGGGAGGTAATTCTTTTTTTACAGCTTTTCCTGGAAAAATAGGTCCGTTCTGTACAGAAATATGTCCAACATTTTGTTCACTTCCAAGACATGCATCAATCGCAATAATGAAAGGTTTTATAGTATGATTGTGTAGCTGTTGCATAGTAGTGTCTAAATTAAGAGCATGCAAAGGATTGTCTAAAGAGCCTACAATTTCATATGGAAAACTAACTGACTTTTTTAGGAAGCTACCTGTTAACGGCCCAAGTGTATCACCTGTACAACGGTCACTTCCAATACAACAGAAAATAAGGCGTTCATGATGAAATGGTATATGTTCTAAAAATAATGTACTTAATTGCCAAACGATATTTTTACTTTCATGATGAAGAGAATAAGGGAGTAACAATTTTGGTATAGTATTCATAAAAAAACTCGCTTTCCTTTTTATTTGTAAGAAGTGCTCGATTTTTATGCAGTATACGCAAATTTTTAGCAAGTTATTCAAGAGGTGGTAATAATGGATTGGTTTAGTGAAAAGGTATTAAGTAACTTATGGGATAAGCTGATGTCAGAGAAGCTTTGGGAAACGATTATGACTGCTTCAATTAAGATAACGGTTATTTTGATCGCATCGTGGTTAGCTGTCCGATTAGGTAAAAAATTTATTAAAAAAGTGTTTCTAATGCGTATGCGTTCACCTTTAGACCATTCAGAACGTCGACAAAAAACAATTTCAAGATTATTACAAAGTGTCATTTCCTATGTTGTTTATTTTTCAGCAATCGTTGCTATTCTCTCTATCTTAGAGATTAAGATAGCAGGATTATTAGCTGGAGCAGGGATTGTCGGTTTAGCCATTGGTTTTGGTGCGCAAAGTTTAGTGAAGGATGTCATTACTGGATTCTTTATTATTTTTGAAGATCAATTTGGTGTTGGTGATTATATAAAAATAAATGCAGCTGAAGGAACTGTTATAGAAATAGGTTTACGTACGACGAAGATTAATGGTTCTACAGGAGAGCAGTTTATTATTCCGAATGGTTCAATTGGTGATGTTGTCAATTACTCTGTCAACAACTCTAAAATTCATATAGATTTACAAATGACGACCGATGCCGATTTTGAAAGAGCTGAATCTATTATTAAAAAGTATTTAAATACTTTACCTGACATTCATAAGGAACTTGTAGCAGTACCTGTCTTTTTAGGTGTCCAAAATGTTAAGGGTACAGAAGTAACGATTCGTATAGTCGCAGAAACATTGCCACAGCAACAATACGGGGTGGCTCGTACTATTCGTCGTGATGTTACAAAACTCTTTGAAGAAAATAATATTCCAATGGCTCATCCAAAAATGATGTTCTATGGTGTTAATGGAAATGAAGAGGGGAGAAATGAGTAATATGGAAGCGAAGAAATTTGGTTTAAACGATATTGTTGAAATGAAAAAGCAGCATCCATGTGGCACAAATAAGTGGAAGATTATTCGGATGGGGGCGGATGTGCGCATTAAATGTGAAGGATGTCAGCATAGTGTCATGATTCCACGCCGCGAATTTGAGAAAAAAATGAAAAAGGTTTTAATTTCGGCTAGTGAAGACTAGCTTGTATCTTCAATCAGTAGGTGTTAGTGACACCCACTGATTGAAGATAAAGCCTCCGGTGGATGTCACGGATTTTGAAAGGAATGAATATAAGGATGTTAGCCTAAAACCTTCGCATCCTGCGAAAACGGCTAACTGACCTGCATCGGTAAAAATGCCACGTCCTGTGGCATTACCGAAATGACCGACATCGTGTCGGCCCTCGTGCAGGCCTGGGCACAATTCAAAATCTGGACGCATTGTTTATCTGTAGCGAAAGCAAAGCGACAGCTACAATTACGCCAAGGCTAAATTGATGTGTATTAGACTTTTTATGAGTGAATCAATATAATAGATAAGGTTATACAGTGATTTATTGGTGGGGACTTTCTGCATCCTCACCGTATCCGTTAGAACGGGAAATAAGAGCAAATTTGAACAGATCATAGAAAGGTTGTGTCCATTCATGGCATTAACAGCTGGAATCGTTGGTTTACCTAACGTAGGAAAATCAACATTATTTAACGCAATTACAAAAGCGGGCGCATTGGCTGCAAACTATCCATTCGCAACAATCGATCCGAACGTCGGTATTGTTGAAGTACCAGACGCACGTTTAGATAAATTAACAGAATTAGTAATACCTAAAAAAACAGTACCAACAGCATTTGAGTTTACTGATATTGCTGGTATCGTAAAAGGCGCTTCAAAAGGCGAAGGTTTAGGGAACAAATTCCTTGCTCATATTCGTGAAGTAGATGCAATTTGCCAGGTAGTACGTTGCTTTGTAGATGAAAATATTACACACGTATCAGGTGCAGTTGATCCAATTGACGATATTGAGGTCATTAATCTAGAGCTTGCACTTGCTGATTTAGAATCTGTTGATAAGCGATTACAACGTGTTAGCAAAATGGCAAAGCAAAAAGACAAAGAAGCAATGATTGAAGAACCAATTCTTCTGAAAATTAAAGAACAATTAGAAAACGGTCGACCAGCACGCGCTGCAGAGCTTTCAGAGGACGAGCTAAAGGTTATTAAAGGACTTCATCTTTTAACAATTAAACCTATGCTTTATGTGGCAAACGTTTCAGAAGATGAAGTAGCTGACGCAGATAATAACGAATATGTGCAAAAGGTACGTGAGTATGCAGCTGCTGAGGGAGCTCAAGTTATCACAATTTGTGCAAAAATAGAGGAAGAAATTTCTGAGCTTGATGATGAAGAAAAAGCAATGTTCTTAGAAGAACTAGGCATTAAAGAATCTGGTTTAGATCAATTAATCCGTACTTCATATGATTTACTAGGACTAGCAACTTATTTCACTGCTGGGGTACAAGAGGTACGTGCATGGACATTCCGTAAAGGCATGAAAGCACCACAATGTGCTGGAGTCATTCATACAGACTTCGAACGTGGATTTATTCGTGCAGAAACAGTTGCTTTCGATGATTTAGTAGAAGCTGGTTCTCAAGCTGCTGCTAAGGAAGCTGGTAAAGTACGTCTTGAAGGTAAAGAATATGTAGTGCAAGACGGCGATATTATGTTATTCCGTTTCAATGTGTAAAATACAAACAGGGGCAATCTTTCAATGGATTGCCTTTTTTGTCTATATACTTATCTGAATTTTCAATCCGGATGGTAGGCTAGTATGAACATATTTCAAATAAAAGAACGTGGTTTAGAAATTGAACGCCATAGATTTGTGCAATAATAGAATCTGCTTGGAGTCAAGCAGATTCTTTTTGTAACGTGACTTGCATCAGTTATTTCTTTTCCTCAGGCATATATACATAAAGCTTAGGTAAATGAGGATCATCCTGTATGAATGCATTTTTTGGGTATTTGCGCAATTCTTTATACATGGAAAAATCACCTACTGCCCCAGCTATTAAAAAAGCTCCCACTAATACTAAAACAGTACTGTTAAAATAGAAACCAGCAATTGTCGGGAGGACGCCAGTTGTCCAGAATGGAAGTAATAAAGCTTTTTTCATTGCATGATTTGGTAACGGTTGTTCAGTTGTTGCGTACGCTACGCCAAGCTCTAAATTTAAGCCGTATTTTAATGATTTAAAGGGCACGCCACCGAAGACCATAAAACCAATTAAATGAAAGGCTTCATGTAAGATAATGAAAACAATATACAGAATGACGAAAAGGATGGATCCAATAATCATATTCCAAAATGTTATGGAAAAAGGATCTTTAGTGTAAATATATTGAATCATCATAAATATTAGTACAAGACCACTAGTGACAACGATATTTTCCAACATTAGTTTTTTTATATTGAGTTCAATGACAATAGGTTCTTTATCTGGTAGCATGAAGATCTCCTTTCATTAATAAATGAATTAAGTTCATTATATAGAATGAATTGTTTGTTTGCGACTTGAAAGACAAACGTCTATATGTTACAATTCATTGATGTGAGTAATAATTATTACTTACTCCTTGCTCCCTGTGTACAGGAGAGCCTAAGTCCATAAGGAGGTGTAAACAGATGAGAAAATACGAATTAATGTACATCGTACGTCCGAACATTGAAGACGAAGCGAAGAAAGCTTTAGTTGAACGTTTCAACGAAATCTTAACTTCTAACGGTGCAGAAGTCATCGAATCAAAAGAGTGGGGCAAACGCCGCTTAGCTTATGAAATTCAAGACTTCCGCGAAGGTTTCTACCAAATCGTGAAAGTAAACGCTACTTCAGAAGCAATTAACGAATACACACGTCTTTCTAACATTAGCGAAGATATCATTCGTCACATTGCTGTTCGCCAAGAAGCATAATCATTTATTTTTAACAAAATGCTGAAAAGGAGGTTGCATTTCTGATGATAAACCGTGTCGTATTAGTTGGAAGACTAACAAAAGATCCTGAGCTACGCTATACGCCTAATGGTGTTGCGTCTACAAGATTTACAGTTGCTGTGAATCGAACATTCTCAAACCAACAAGGTGATCGCGAAGCTGATTTCATTAGCTGTGTTGCATGGCGCAAACAGGCTGAAAACTTAGCGAACTTCATGAAAAAAGGAAGTTTAATTGGAGTGGAAGGCCGCATTCAAACAGGCAGCTATGAAGGACAAGATGGTAAACGAGTATACACAACAGATGTAGTGGCAGATAGCGTACAGTTTTTAGAGCCTCGTAATGCTAGCGGTGCTCCTGCTCCTCAATATGGTGGGCAGAATACTTACGGTAATAATCAACCGTCATATGGCGGTGGACAACCACAGCAACAGTTTGGTGGTGCTATGCCAGGGCAGGGTTCATTTGGCGGCGATGCTTATCAGCAAAATCAACCACCTATGAATCAGCCGAATTATACACGTGTAGATGAGGATCCATTTGCTAATAGCAAAGGACCGATAGAAGTATCTGAGGATGACTTACCATTCTAATACTTCTAAAATAAAAAATGATAAGGAGGAGACATACTATGGCACCACGTCGCGGAGGCCGCAAACGCCGTAAAGTTTGCTACTTCACTTCAAACAATATTACGCACATCGACTACAAAGATGTAGATTTATTAAAAAAATTCATCTCTGAGCGCGGTAAAATTTTACCACGTCGCGTAACTGGCACAAGTGCAAAGTACCAACGTAAATTAACTTCAGCTATCAAAGTATCTCGTATCATGGGATTACTTCCATTCGTAGCAGAAGACAAATAAGATATAAATAAAGGCACAACAAGGTTTAATCGCTTTGATTGTGCTTTTTTTATTTGTGAAAATGGAGTTGCTAATCTTGTAACCGCCAGTATAGAAATTTTAGAAGGTTAACATGTGAATAATCACATAGGGTAAGGAAATCGAGAATGAATATCCCGATTCTGGTAATATCGTTTATTTTATAGCACATCACCAAAAGATGAGGATGGTTAAAATGCATGTCATGTTGATTGGAGTGGAGACCGGGCGACTCCTTGGGGATCAGCGTCACAGATGAGACCCTGCAGCGAAGCGAAGCGGCTCATCGGACGCCCCCAGGAAAGCGCCCGGTCGGAACGGAAATCAACTCCCACGCTATGGCGATGAGCTTAGTTGATCTCAGTAATTGCTCTATATATTACCATTTGCTATTATCATAAGAATTTATTACACTCTTAATAGACATGAATAAAGAAAAGATGAAATTTTAGAGATTGAGAAACAATCGACTAAGTAACATTTTTTAAAACAAAAAGGCTTATAATCATTTCGATTAAAAGCCTTTTTTCATGTATTAGTAACTGTCGTAAGTTGCTTTTTTTATTGTTGAAAAAATTTGAGAAACACATATATATAATCAATGAATGAATTTGTTATGCTTTTTCGGTGAAAAATCTCCTATATAGCTATGTATTTTATGCTTTAGTCATTGGTTCTACAAAATTAATGACAAAGCATACAGTTGTTCTTAGCGTTTTTTGTTCAATAACCTGAAAAAATGGTACAATAAAGGTCAGTAAGTTTGACTGAAAAAAGGAAGGTTTTCAATGCCGAATAATCAAACAAAGGCGCTTGTACAAGGCTCAATGATGGCCGCAATCTTTACGATTTTAATGCTTATTTCTGCATATGTACCATTCATTTTTATAGTAAGTCTAATATTTGCTCCACTACCGATTGCTTGGTATAGCGCAAATTACAAGCGTTCCTCATCAATATTTGTAGCAATAGTAGGATGTATCTTAACCACTTTAACGAGTGGCATAACTATGTTACCATTTGCCTTTATTTTGGCATTACTTGGTGCCGTTATAGGAAGTGCAATTAATCTAAAGAAGAGCAAACTTTACCTATTCATGTCATCTGGGGTTGCTGTTCTTCTGTCAATGGCAATTGTTTATGTAGCCTATGTTCAATTTGCTGGTATCAATATCATTGCCATGAGCACAGATCTTTTACGCGGAAATTATGAGCAATCAAATGAACTTACAAAAACTGTGACGGGTCAAGTAATGTTTCAGCAAGAACAAATTGACGCTATGTTAAAAACAATTGAGCTGACAATACCTGCAACAGTAACAATCTCTGCATTTATGGCAGCCTTTATTATCATAGCGGTAAATTTACCTGTATTAAAACGTCTTGGTTTAGACGTACCGAAATTTGCACCGTTCCAAAATATGCGTCTACCACGATCTATTTTATGGTATTACATGATAGTTTTATGCATTAATTTATTTATGCGTCCAGAATCCGGATCTACATTAGATATTGTTGTTTTAAATGTTTCTTATATTTTATGGATGTTATTAATCCTGCAGGGGATTTCCCTTATACATTACTTTATTTCAAAAAAGGGAATGCCAAATGGTGTTAAATGGATAGCTACTTTGTTAGCCTTACCACTATCATCCTTTATGATATTGCTAGGCATCGTAGATTTAGGTTTCGACGTACGTTCACTTGTGAAGGGGAAAACTAAAGAATAAGGGGCTGATGTAATGGGGACTTTTAGAAAACGACCAATCCGCTATCCGCTTTTTGTTCTTTCCATTTTTGGCATTGTGACGTTTGTGCTTCTATGTATTTGGAATATCGGGATAGGTATCGGTTATGGAGTAGGTTTTGTTCTATTAATGGCCTATACGTGGAAGGTAGAAAAGATTACCTTTGATGAAACAGAAAAGCATATTGAATCCATCTCTTTCCGCATGAAAAAAGTTGGGGAAGAGGCATTGCTTGAAATGCCAATCGGGATTTTACTTGTCAATGATCAATATGAAATAGAATGGTCGAATCCATATATGCAAGGCGTTTTAAATATGGAAAATTTAGTAGGTGAAGGAATCGTTAATATATCTGACGACATTTACGTGCTAATGAAGAGCGAAGAGACAAACGAAGATACGATTACGCTCCGTGATCGTAAATATCGAGTTTATTATAAAAAAGAAGAGAATTTACTATATTTCTTTGATATCACTGAGCAGATAGCTATTGAAAAACAATACTATGCAGATCGTACAGTTATTGCGATTTTATTTGTTGATAACTATGACGAAATTACGCAAGCAATGGATGACCAACCACGTAGTTTAACGAATACGATGGTGACATCAATTGTTAATGATTGGGCAGCTGAGCAAGGTATATTTGTAAAACGAATATCATCCGATCGTTTTTTAGCTGTATTAAACGAATCCATTTTAATGGAGCTTGAAAAGAAAAAATTTGCCATTTTAGATACTATTCGAGAAAAAACAGCGCAAAAAAATATGTCATTAACATTAAGTATTGGTGTTGGCGCAGGATCATCTTCATTAGTCGAGCTTGGTGAACTAGCACAATCAAGTTTAGATCTTGTTTTAGGTCGTGGTGGTGATCAGGTTGCCATCAAGCAACCTTCAGGAAAGCTAAAGTTCTATGGCGGGAAAACCAACCCAGTTGAGAAACGTACACGCGTTAGAGCACGTGTTATTTCCCATGCACTACGTGATTTAATTCAGGATAGTGACCAAGTGTTTGTTATGGGACATAAAAACCCTGATATGGACTCTATTGGTGCCTCCGTTGGTGTACGTAAAATGGCACAAATGAATGATGTGAAGGGCTATGTGATCATAAATTTTGAAGAATTAAACGGAAGTGTAACACGTTTAATGAATGAAATAGAGAGTAAATCGGATTTCTATGAAAATTTCCTAACACCAGATGAAGCTGCGGCAAGAATGACAGAAAAATCATTGCTCGTAATTGTCGATACACATAAACCTAATCTAGTCATCGATGCACACCTATTGAAGCTGGCTGAAAAAGTTGTGGTCATTGATCACCATCGTCGAAGTGAAGATTTTATAGAAAATCCAACGCTTGTTTATATGGAGCCATATGCATCGTCTACAGCAGAGCTTGTAACAGAGTTACTCGAGTATCAACCAAAGCGTGCGAAGATTAATATGTTAGAGGCTACGGCATTGCTGGCGGGAATTATTGTCGATACGAAGAGTTTTACATTGCGTACAGGAGCCCGTACGTTTGAAGCGGCTTCTTATTTACGGACAAATGGTGCCGATACAGTGCTAGTACAGCGATTATTAAAAGAAGACGTCGATACGTATATCGAGCGTTCTAAAATAGTGCAGACTGTTAAGTTCGTGAAGCCGGGTATTGCAATTGCTGTAGGTGAGGAAGCGAAAGTGTATGATTCTGTACTAATTGCGCAAACAGCAGACATTTTACTAACAATGAAGGATGTTGGTGCTTCCTTTGTCATTGCGCATCGTTCAGATGGCAAAATCGGCATAAGTGCAAGATCACTTGGCGAAGTAAACGTACAGCTTGTTATGGAGAAGCTAGGCGGCGGCGGGCATTTAACTAATGCAGCTTGCCAAGTCGAATCAAATTCCATTGCTGGAGTAAAAAAATATTTAGAAGAGGCCATAAATGAGGTACTCGAAGGGAGTTCTGAATCATGAAAGTAGTATTTTTAAAAGATGTTAAAGGAAAAGGGAAAAAAGGGGAAATAAAAAATGTAGCAGACGGCTATGCACAAAACTTCTTAATTAAAAATGGTTATGCTGCTGAAGCAAATGCACAAGCATTAAGTCAATTAGAAGGTCAAAAGAATTTAGAAGCTAAAAATGCTGCTGCCGAATTAGCTGAAGCGGAAGCATTAAAAGAAAAATTAGAAGCTTTAACGGTAGAACTAAAAGCAAAATCAGGTGAAGGTGGTCGCCTATTTGGTTCAGTATCTTCAAAGCAAGTTGCCGATGCACTTCAAAAAAAGCATGGCATAAAAATTGATAAACGTAAAATGACTTTAAGTGATGGAATTCGTGCGCTAGGCTTTACAAATGTACCTGTAAAACTACACCACGAAGTATCTGCTACTTTAAAAGTTCATGTAACGGAAGAATAAGGGGCGACAATCCATGAACGAACCGATGATGGATCGCGTTCCACCGCATAACCGGGAAGCGGAGCAATCGGTTATCGGTGCGATTTTCCTCGATCCTCAATCGTTAATCACTGCATCTGAAATTTTACTAGCAGATGATTTTTATCATAATGCACATAAGCAAATTTTCGAAACGATGCTACGTTTAAGTGATCAAGGAAAAGCGATAGATGTTGTCACAGTTACTGAAGAATTATCAGCTAAAAAAGAAATTGAGGATGTTGGCGGGCTATCGTATTTACTAGAGCTCGCCAATGCTGTCCCTACGGCTGCTAACGTCGCACACTATGCGAAAATTGTCGAAGAAAAGGCCCTATTACGTCGTTTAATTCGTGTAGCTACTAAAATAGTAGAAGATGGCTATACTCGTGAAGATGAGGTAGAGGCATTACTTGGTGAAGCAGAGAAGAAAATGATGGAGGTAGCCAGTCGTAAAAATGCGGGTGACTTTAAGCATGTTAAAGACGTATTGGTGGAAACCTTTGATAACATTGAGAAGCTTCAATCACAAAAAGGTGATGTTACAGGTATTCCGACAGGCTTCCGTGACTTAGACCATATAACAGCTGGCTTCCAGCGTAACGATTTAATTATTGTTGCGGCACGTCCATCTGTAGGGAAAACAGCCTTTGCATTGAATGTCGCACAAAGTGTTGCCGTTCAAGCGCGGGAAAATGTTGCGATCTTCTCCTTAGAGATGGGTGCTGAGCAGCTAGTTATGCGTATGCTTTGTGCAGAGGGAAATATAGATGCACAAGTTTTACGTACTGGTGCTTTAACAACAGAAGATTGGGGTAAACTAACTATGGCAATGGGGAGTTTATCAAATTCAGGAATTTTTATTGACGATACACCGGGTGTACGTATCAATGAAATTCGCGCAAAATGTCGACGTTTAGCACAAGAGCATGGCCTCGGTATGATTTTGATTGACTATTTACAACTTATTCAAGGTAGTGGTAAAGCAGGGGAGAACCGTCAGCAAGAGGTATCTGAGATTTCACGTTCTTTAAAACATTTAGCGCGTGAATTAAAGGTTCCAGTCAT
Source organism: Lysinibacillus sp. RC79 (assembly GCF_041262405.1). Lineage (NCBI taxonomy): Bacteria > Bacillati > Bacillota > Bacilli > Caryophanales > Bacillaceae > Lysinibacillus > Lysinibacillus sp. RC79. The sequence continues at coordinate 168,463 of NZ_JBGCCD010000008.1, read as the reverse complement.
TGCATTATCACAGCTATCTCGTGGCGTTGAGCAACGTCAAGATAAACGACCAATGATGAGTGACTTACGTGAATCGGGAAGTATTGAGCAAGATGCTGATATTGTTGCCTTCTTATATCGTGATGATTATTACGATAAGGAGTCCGAGAGTAAAAATATGATTGAAATTATTATTGCTAAACAGCGTAACGGTCCAACAGGTACAGTTACTCTTGCCTTTAAAAAAGAATTCAATAAATTCATTAATGTGGATTGGTCGCAAATGCCGCCACCACCTCCACGTGATTAAATATTAACCTTCATTCAACAGGAAAAAATTCCTTTTTTAGAGGGAATTCAACGTTAGAGATTACGCCAAAACGGAATTAATCTGAATGTTAGATAATATTCATACCATTCTGTTATTAAACACGAACGTTGAATCATATTATTTGATTTTACGTTCGTGTTTTTAAGTATTTTTGTTGACTAGGCGTTTCTATCATTGTTACAATAATTAACGGCTTAAAAATTGAGATACAAATCGTATCTAACGGAGGTGCTGACTATGACATCAGTTGTAGTTGTAGGAACACAGTGGGGAGACGAAGGAAAAGGTAAAATTACGGATTTCCTTTCACAAAAAGCCGATGCAATCGCTCGTTTTGCAGGCGGTGATAATGCAGGTCATACTATTAAATTTGATGGCGAAACTTATAAATTACATTTAATTCCATCAGGTATTTTCTATAAAGAAAAAACTTCAGTAATCGGAAATGGTCTGGTTGTTAATCCAAAGTCATTAGTGACTGAGCTTAGAGGCTTACAAGAGCGTGGCATTAATACAGATAATTTACGAATTTCTAACCGTGCGCATGTTATTTTGCCATATCATATAAAGCAAGATATCGCTGATGAGGAAAGCCGCGGCGATAATAAAATTGGTACGACTTGTAAAGGGATTGGACCATGTTATCAGGATAAAGTAGCACGTATCGGTATCCGTATGGCTGATTTACTAGACAAAGATGTATTTGAAGAAAAGCTACGTCAAAATTTAGCAATTAAGAATAAATTATTTGAGAAATTTTACGAAGTTGAAGGTGTAACATTCGAAGAAATTTTCGAGGAATATTACAACTATGGACAAGAAATCGCAAAATATGTAACAGACTCATCGAAAATCTTAAATGATGTACTAGATGAAGGCGGCAAAGTGTTATTTGAAGGAGCACAAGGTATTTTACTTGATGTCGATCAAGGTACGTACCCATTTGTAACATCTTCAAATCCTGTTGCCGGCGGAGTAGCAATCGGTGCTGGTGTTGGTCCATCACGAGTTACAAGTGTTATTGGTGTATCGAAAGCCTATACATCTCGCGTTGGTGATGGTCCGTTCCCAACTGAACTATTTGATGAAGTGGGTCAACAAATTCGTGAAGTTGGTCGTGAATACGGTACAACAACTGGCCGTCCACGTCGTGTAGGCTGGTTTGATACGGTAGTTGTACGCCATTCACGTCGAGTAAGTGGTATTACGCATCTTGCGCTTAATTCAATTGATGTTTTATCTGGCTTAGAAACAGTGAAAATTTGTACTGCGTATAAATATAAAGATGAAACAATTACTGAGTATCCAGCAAATCTTCATATTATTGAACAATGTGAACCAATTTATGAAGAGCTTCCAGGCTGGTCGGAAGATGTTACAGGCTGCAAAACATTAGAAGAGCTACCTGAGAATGCACGACGCTATGTAGAACGCGTGAGTGAATTAACTGGTATTGAAATTGCTACTTTCTCTGTTGGTCCTGCACGTGAACAAACGAACGTTTTAGTGGACGTTTGGGAAGCATAATTAATTTTAAATAACAAAAGGGCGTACCATATACGGTACGTCCTTTTTTATAGCTCTTTCCTTACGCCGAATTTTGAGGTGAGACGCAAATTATTGTCCGTTAATGCAGGATATATTTTTTGTATTCAAAATTAAGTATGGCTCTTCGGCAAAACGAGGGGTTGATTTCCGTTCCGACTGAGCGCTTTGTTGCTGTCGCTTCGCTTTCGCACAGAGCAGAGCTTCCTGGGGGCGTCCGATGAGCCGCTTCACTCGCGCTGCTCGCTCCAGGGTCTCGGGCCAACACGATGTTGGTCACGAAGGCGTTATCACAGGATGTGATGGTTTTAGCCTTCGTTCCTCTATTGCTGATCCCCAAGGAGTCGCTCAGTCTCCACTCCAATCAACTAATTCACTTATCATGTATCTTCTGGCATATTACTTCAGTTTATAGTGTGATAATATGCGAAAATATAGCGGTCGTAACAGATGCTTTTTGTGCGAAAGCGAAAGCAACAGATGTTTTTTGCAAAGCGTAGCTACACCAAATGTAAAATAACGTCATTGTTATAAGTCTATTCAATTTGATTATGGTAAGTAGCCATAGCGTTCACTTTCATAGATGTATTTCAACAACATTAAAAGGTCGTGCCATATATGGTACGGCCCTTTTGTCATTAGTGAATATCTCTCTTCTTGAAGCGACCACCTTTAACCTCTGCAATATTACCAATTGCTAGGAATGCATGATCATCAATTTCAGCGACAATTGATTTAAGCTTCGATTCCTCTAATCGAGTAATAACGGTAAAAATAACTTTTTTATCGTTCCCCGTATAAGCTCCCTCACCATGAAGGAAGGTTACACCTCGACCAAGTCGGTCCATAATGGTCTGCCCAATTTCATCAATGTCGTCACTAATGATATAAACAGATTTTGATTCCTCCATCCCTTGAATGACGATGTCAATCATTTTATAGGCAATATAGTATGCCAGGATAGAGTACATGGCTTGTTCCCATGTAAACACAAATCCCGCTACCATAAAGATGAGTAAATTGAAAAACATAATAATTTCACCAACGGAGAACGGTGTTTTTCTATTAAATAAAATAGCTAAAATTTCTGTCCCATCTAATGAACCACCATAACGAATGACGATGCCGACACCAATACCTAAAATCATACCTCCAAAAACTGTGGCCAAAAGCGTATCCTGAGTAAACGGGTTTAGATTATGTAAGAAAAGTGTTGTTAATGAGAGTACTGTAATTCCGAGTCCTGATGAAAGTGCGAAAGTTTTACCAATTTGTTTATAGCCTAAAAAGATAAAAGGTAGGTTTAAAATGAAGATGAAAATACCAAGAGGTAAATTTAATAAATGAGAAGTGATAATGGAAACGCCTACGATTCCACCATCCATAATGTTGTTTGGTACTAAAAATAGCTCCAGCCCCAGTGCCATAATGACTGCACCTAATGACACCATAATGGTCCTAATTATAAGTTTACGAACAGTCTTCTTACTTTGGGGCTTTCGTACTTTAGGGGTTATTCCAGAGGTTTGTGAATCATTCAAATTAATCGCTCCAATCAACTAGTATATCTTACCTCTAGTTTATCTGAATATTAAAAAAGTAAAAAGCGATAAGTCTAAAATTATATTAATAGCTACAAAAATAGGGATTATGTAACAATTAGTAGAGAATTAATACATTTACATTACAAAAAGATGAAAACAGTCAAACCATATTTTCTTTATGGTACAGTGTAGTGGTGCAAAAAATCTTTGTGGGTAATTAATCCTACGGTAGGTTAAAGTTGGAAGGGGCTTTATTAATGAGTTCGTCTTGGTCAAGAAAAGAAAAGAACAATAGATTCACTTATAATTTTTCTTCAATTAAAAAGGTATCCATTATTACAGTTGTAATGACAAGTTTAACGTTTAATGTAGGTTTTGCAAAAGAAAATCATAAAGAAGATTTAAATAAAATTAATCACGTTTACGTGGGGAATAAATATATAGATGCGGTTCCTAATGAGCAAGCGATCGAAGAAATCATTGCATCAAAGGGAAAGGGAGCAAGTCAACAATACAAAGAATTATCTATCGATGCTAGTTCTTCTGTTAAAATAATCCCAGAGATAGTATTTAGTAATCAAACAAAAGATGCGGAAATTTTGGAGAAATTAGAGCAATCTTTAGTAGTTAAATCTCCAGCTTTTACATTATTTGTAGCTAATAAGCCTGTAGTTTCTTTAAAAGATACAAAAGCCTATGAAGATACTATTCGAATGCTAAAGCTACAATATGTTTCACAGCAAGAGCTAAATAGTATATATGTTAACCAGCAATCTACGAATATTCCACCAATACAGACTGGTGAAACGCGCCTTTTAGATATTTCTTTTAAACAGGAAATTTCAGGTACAACACAAAAAGTAGCACCAAATGCTATTGTAGCCCCTGAGGAAGCTGTGAAATATTTAATGACAGGTTCTCTTGAACGAGAAACATATAAAATTCAATCAGCTGATGTTTTAGGCTCGGTTGCCCAAAAACATGGATTAACAACAGCTGAGCTATTAGCGTTAAATCCTGGTATCACTGTTGATACAGTTTTACAGATCGGGCAAGCATTAAACGTAACAGTCGCTAAACCATTAGTAACACTTGAGATAAAACAGGAAAAGAAAGTTACTGATAAAATTCCGTTTAAGAAAATAGTTGAAGAAGATCCGACGATGTATAAAGGTGAGAAAGTGATTAAACGACAAGGCGTTAATGGAAGAAAAGAAACATCATATTTATTAACGTCTGAAAATGGAACTCGTATATCCAAAGTTGCGTTAGAAGAAGAAATCATACAACAACCAGTTGACGAAATTGAAGTAGTTGGTACGAAGGTGATTTCTTCTCGTGGTACGGGTGAATTTACTTGGCCAACAGTGGGTGGCTATATTTCAAGTGGGATGGGCCAACGTTGGGGAGAACTCCATCGTGGTATTGATATTGCCCGTCCTAGTAATTACAATATTTTAGCTTCAGATAATGGTGTTGTTGTCGCAGCTGGTGTCTCTGGTAGCTACGGTAATCGTATTGTAATAAATCATAATAATGGTTATACAACGCTTTACGGACACCTATCTTCAATTAAAGTGGAAGTAGGACAAGTAGTAGAAAAAAGTTCAGTTATAGGTATTATGGGCTCTACTGGAAATTCAACAGGTACACATCTACACTTTGAAGTTAAGAAAAATGGTTCGTTAGAAAATCCATTATCATATGTAGGGCGTTAATCAGTTCGAATAGAAGGCAGTCCGAAATAGGGCTGTCTTTTTGTATACTTCGTATATAAATCTATGTTATTTCCCGAGAAATATTTGTCGAAAAATAGTTTAATATAATATCGTAAAATGTCTTAGGATTTAGAATAATGCATAGAAGCTAAAAGCATGGTAGAGTTAGAGTAGTGACTTTAAAAATACACAACGTTTAATAATAGATAAATAGCGAAAGGGAGAAAAATATATGGACAAAACCATTTTAGTTGTTGACGATGAAAAACCAATCGCAGATATTTTACAGTTTAATTTAATAAAAGAAGGCTACAAAGTTATTTGTGCTTATGATGGAGATGAAGCACTAGAGAAGGTTGAGGAAGAACAACCAGATTTAATGCTTTTAGATATAATGTTACCTAAGCGTGATGGGATGGAAGTTTGTAGAGAAATACGAAAAAAATATGATTTCCCTATCATTATGTTAACAGCAAAAGGCTCTGAGATTGATAAAGTATTAGGACTAGAAATGGGCGCAGATGATTATGTGACAAAGCCATTTAGTACACGTGAACTTATTGCGCGTGTAAAGGCAAATATGCGTCGCTTACAGGTAGTAGCTCCTACTGCCGAAGAGGTTGAAGAAGAGTCCAATGAAATTGTAGTAGGCTCTCTTGTTATTCAGCCAGATGCTTACTTAGTATTGAAGCGTGATGAGGCAATTGAACTAACGCATAGGGAGTTTGAATTATTACATTACTTAGGTAAGCATATCGGTCAAGTAATGACGCGTGAACATTTATTGCAAACTGTGTGGGGCTATGATTATTTCGGTGATGTACGAACAGTAGATGTAACAATTCGTCGTTTACGTGAAAAAATAGAGGACAATCCTAGTCATCCGGCTTGGATCGTCACACGTCGTGGAGTAGGTTATTATTTACGAAATCCTGAACAGGAGTAAAAAGGAATGCAGAAAGTAAGCTTCTTTAAATCAATTCATGTCAAACTAGTATTAATTTATATTTTGCTGATTCTGCTTGCTTTGCAAATAATAGGAATATATTTTGCGCGTGAATTAGAGCAAAATTTAAAAGACAACTTCCGAGAATCCATTTTTCAACGTGTCGATTTGATGCAATATAGCATTCGTGAAGAAATGTTAAAAGAACGCGATGAAAGTAGTATGCCAACTCTTGAAGAAAGCTTGAAAACGATTGTAATGGAGTTTTCCACAGGGTTGAAGGAATCTAATGGAGATATTTTAGAAATCCGTGTCATCGATAATAGACAGCGTATTCGCGCCACATCTGAGGTAGACAATCAAAGTTTGATTGGACAACGCTCGAATAACGATCTCGTACGCCGTGCAATCTCTGCAGAAACATTATTTGAAAACATTAAACTTGATAATAAAACAAGAAACCGAGTATGGGTGTTAGCTTCGCCAATTCGAAATGGTGCAGGTCCTGATGATGAAATCATAGGGGTACTCTACATTGAAGCTAATATTGAATCTGTTTTTGAACAAGTGAATGACATTAACCGTATTTTCCTTAGTGGTACGGCAGTGTCCTTGGTGATTACTATCTTTTTAGGAATTTTAGTGGCACGAACAATTACACAGCCTATTTCAGATATGCGTAAGCAGGCACAGGCGATGGCAAAGGGTAACTATTCTCGAAAAGTGCGGGTTTATGGTACAGATGAGATAGGGCAGCTTGCTATAACCTTTAATCATTTAACGAATCGCTTGCAGGAGGCGCAATCTACTACAGAGGCAGAGCGGCGAAAGCTCGATTCGGTCCTTAGTAATATGACTGATGGTGTTATTGCGACAGATCGAAAAGGGCGCATCATTCTTATTAATGATCCCGCACTAGAGCTGCTGCATATTTCAAGAGATATTACATTAGGTCGTCCGATTGCATCTGTTTTAGGTATTGACCAAGAGTATAGTTTTGAGGATTTAATTCACATGAATGATGCGGTGAATTTAGATTTCAGTACAGCAGACGCACCGTATATTTTACGTGCGAATTTCTCTGTTATTCAAAAAGAAACGGGCTTTATTAATGGTCTAATTACCGTCCTGCACGATATTACGGAACAGGAAAAAATAGAGATGGATCGCAGGGAATTTGTATCAAATGTGTCACATGAATTACGGACACCATTAACGACGATGCGTAGTTATTTAGAGGCGTTAGCAGATGGTGCATGGAAAGATGAAAATATTGCTCCAACATTTTTGAATGTTACACAAACAGAGACAGAGCGTATGATTCGCTTAGTAAATGATTTATTACAGTTATCACGAATGGATAGTTCAGATTATGAGTTGAATAAAGACATTGTTCTATTCAATTCATTCTTTAACCGTATTATCGATCGTTTTGAAATGTCTAAGTCAGATAAAGTGATGTTTGAACGTTTATTCCCAGAGGCATCTTACTATGTAGAAATTGATACAGATAAGGTGACACAAGTTATCGATAATATCATTTCCAATGCTATTAAGTATTCACCAGATGGAGGTAATATTCGCTTTGGCTTTACAGCGCAAGGAGATATGCTGAAGGTTATGATTTCTGATGATGGTATGGGAATTCCTAAGGAAAATGTAGGACGTATTTTTGAGCGTTTCTATCGAGTAGATCGTGCTCGAGCTCGTTCTATGGGAGGCACTGGTCTAGGGTTGGCTATTGCCAGGGAAATGATTGAAGCTCATGGTGGTAAAATATGGGCTGAGAGTGAGGAAGGACATGGAACAACGGTTTTCTTCACATTACCACTTAATTTAGATGATTTTGACGAAGCAGGTGAGTGGGAATGAAATATATAGAACCAGTTAAATCAGTTGTTTTATTCCTACTTGTTATGTTAAGTGTGGTGTTAACCTTTATGATTTGGACATACACGCCAGATTATAAATTTATTGAACAGACTGAAGGAAAAGAAATCCTAATTGGACCACAAAAAAAAATGGAGGATGTAATTCGTCCGTATAAAGCTATTTACCATTTTGACAAGGAATTTACCGGAACCGTATCTAATGGTGTAATGGAAGATATTATGGAAGCATTTAAGGGATGGAATGTCCTAGATTTAATGCCCGTTAACAATAATCTTCCGGCCAACTCTGTAAACGAGATGATTCGTACTAATAATTGTATGACTGTCTTTTTTGCGGGTGAGATTCCTTACTCTGCCTTTAACTCAATTTTTCAGTTCGCCGATAAGGAGCTACCTGAAACAACCTTTAATCGTATGATTATAGATTGGAGTAATTATAATAACAAAGATTTACAGGTGTTTTTCATTAGTGGCAATAATGAAGTATTGATGCGTTCACGTGTAAGTCTAGAAAATGCTAATCAATTTGTAAGAAATATTATTGAGCCAGCGAAAACATACGGCACTTTTAAAGAAGTGGAGCGAGATGGCTTTACCTCACTATATATTGCAAACGATAAAATTGAATCAGCAAAATATACGTATTTTGTCGAAGAGAAACCTGAATTATTTAAAAATGTGTTATTTACAAATCCAAACAATGTCCTTCGCACTGATGAAAGTGCAACTACTGAAAAATATCAAGATGGAATGTCACGGATGGTGATTGATTCGAAATTAAAATCATTAACCTATGTATATCCAGCTGCAGAAAGTAGTGTAAGAATAGAGCCTTCCAAGCTCTTGACGGATAGTTTTGAATTTATCAATGAACACGGAGGCTTTACAGATGATTATCGCTATGTATCAACAAGTACAAGCAATAACCAATTAGATTATCAACTATATTTACATGGATTACCGATTTATAGTGAGCAGGCTATAAACCGAATTACAACCGTTTGGGGAGATAATCGTATTTTCCGCTACAAACGTCCATACTTTTCTTTTGAGAAGGATATTTTATCTGAAAAAGAGATGAAAGAACTTCCGTCAGGATCGGAAATCGTTGAAAAGATTCAAAAGCTTAAAAACATTGATTTATCAGATATAGATGACATTGTTGTGGGTTACTATTTAACTCTTGATCAAAACACAATAGTGACATTAGAGCCATGCTGGTTTGTTATTCGTAATGGTGTATCGATGAAACTGACACCTGAAATATTAGGAGGTGTCAAAAATGGATTGGAATAGAACAAAATCTATTTTTATATTCGTTTTTTTAATCCTAAATATCTTCCTGTATTGGTTGTATTTAAATCGATATAATGAAGCGCAGAGCGTAGAAATACTAGGTGAAAAAACAATAGAAGCCCGTTTAAAAGATGATAATATTACGTATGGACCACTGCCTAATAGTAATGAATCTGCCACTTACATTACTGGCAAAGTGCATAATTTTAAAAAAGATGATTTTCCTGAGGATAATCAGCAAGTAAGTTTCACTGATGAGACACATGCACATATACGTGCTAATTTTATCAACCCTGTGAAATTACGAAATATTAATGAAAATGCAAGCTTTACCGATTTTGTCCATACAAACGTTAAAGAAGGAGATTCTTATGCATTGTGGAAGGTAGATCGCGAGGATCGAGTTGCAGTCTTCTTCCAGAAGAAAAATAATCGAATGTTCTATTACAATGATAGTGCTGTATTAAAAGTATACTGGAATATAGATAACGAAGTGATAATGTATGAGCAGACAATGATTGACAATATTGAAGAAATGGAGCAACAGGAAACTGTCATTCCACCACTTCAAATTTTCCAAACACTTTATAATAAAGGGCTATTAAAGTCAGAATCAAGTATTAAGCAAGTGAAGTTAGGTTACTCGACATTTAGTAATTTAACGCAAACGCAAGTGTTGATACCAACATGGGAAGTACAAGTGGAATTATCGGACGGAGAAATAGAAGAGCACTTCGTTGATGCTATTGATGGGAAAATTATCGAAATCCAAGGAGACAAGCAAAAAGGCGAAGAGGAAGACTGGGGAGTTGAATAATGCGATTTAGTGTTTTAGCAAGTGGCAGTACAGGAAATTCGATTTATGTAGAGAATGAAGATCACGCATTTATTGTCGATGCTGGTCTCAGTGGCAAAAAGATGGAGCAACTATTTACAAAAATCGACCGCAATATGAAACAGCTAAGTGGCATTTTCGTTACACATGAGCATAGTGATCATATTAAAGGAATAGGTGTATTAGCACGAAAATATAGTGTACCTATTTATGCCAACGCCAAAACGTGGCAGGCGATGGACGGGCTAGTCGGTGAAATACCTTTAGAGCAACGTTTTGAATTTGAAATGGATACTGTAAAGCATTTTGGTTCATTAGCTGTTGAATCCTTTGCCGTATCACATGATGCAGCCGATCCAATGTTCTATAGCTTCCATGAAAATGGACGCAAGCTTGTTGTTATTACGGATACAGGCTATGTTAGCGACCGTATGAAGGGTATCATTCGAGGTGCTGATTCCTTTGTATTTGAAAGTAACCACGATGTGAATATGCTGCAAATGGGGCGTTACCCATGGTCTATAAAACGTCGTATTTTAAGTGATGTAGGGCACGTTTCCAATGAGGATGCAGCTATAGCAATGAGTGACGTAGTATTTGAAAAACCAACAAATATTTATTTATCACATTTAAGTATGGATAATAACATGAAAGAGCTTGCGCGCATGAGTGTCACACAAACTTTGCAATCGTGCGGCATTATTGTTGGAGAGTATTTAAATCTATTTGATACAGATGCAGAAGAGCCGACGAAATTAGTAACCGTTTAATGATTAGCATCAGTTAAGAATATCGACATTATACAAATGAAGCTTTAATGAGGCTGTTCAATGACATTTTATAAAAATGCTTTGAACAGCCATTTTTATGTCCATTTTATTTATTTTTCATCTGATTTTAATGTTTGAATCGTAATATTAGGGTAACAACTAACAAATACTAATAAGGGAAAGGATGAGGACGAATGAGCTATTTTCAAGATGATGATAAAAACAATGACTCTCTAAAAAATGATGAAATACAAAAATCACCTCTTCAGGAGCGACTCGAACAAGAGGAGCGAGAAACGCAAGAGAAACGTTATAAAAAGAAAGGCGGTGGCGGAGGTAAGGGTGGTTATTTTTTCACGGGTCTTATCGGTGTCATCATAGGCGCTTTACTCGTTTGGCTCATGATGCCTGGACTTGTTAATCAAATGCCTGGTACAACAACAAGTAGCGCAGGTAATGGTAATAAAAATGAAACAACCATTAATCAAGTTGCAACAGAAGTGACAACTGATGTTACGAAAGCAGTTGATAAGGCTTCAGGGGCCGTTGTAGGGATTACAAATATTCAAGAAGTGAAAAGTGGAGGATTCTGGAACCCGACAACCACGTCAGAAGAGGCTGCAGGGAGTGGTTCAGGTGTTATTTACAAAGTTCAAGGTGATAAAGCATTTATCGTGACAAATAACCATGTTATTGAAGGTGCAAAGCAGTTAGAAGTAACAATGCCAGATGGTTCGAAAGAAGTGGCACAATTAGTTGGTCGCGATGTTTGGACAGACTTAGCAGTCATTTCAATCAGCTCTAAAGATGTTAAGACAGTAGCGACATTTGGTAACTCTGATGTATTAAAACAAGGTGAAACAGTAATTGCGATTGGTAACCCACTGGGCTTAGAATTCTATGGTTCTGTTACTACAGGTGTTGTATCTGGTAAGGATCGTTCTGTACCAGTTGACATAAACAATGATGGCACTATAGATTGGCAACAAGAAGTATTACAAACAGACGCAGCAATCAATCCTGGTAATAGTGGTGGTGCACTTGTTAACCTTGCTGGTGAATTAGTCGGTATCAACTCCATGAAAATTGCACAATCATCTGTTGAGGGTTTAGGCTTCTCCATTCCGATTAACTCAGCGATTCCTATTATCGAGGAATTAGAGAAAAATGGTGAAATGAAACGTCCAACAATGGGTATTAAAATATTAGCAGACTTAACGGATATTCCGTCATTCTATCAACAAAATTTAAAATTGCCAAATGATGTTACAAAAGGTGTTGTTATTGATAATGTTGTGCCTAACTCTCCAGCTGCAAAAGCAGGCATTCAACAATACGATGTAATAGTTGAAATGGATGGCGAAAAAATCGAAACATCAATCGATTTGCGCAAGCATTTATATATTAACAAAAAAATTGGTGATAAATTGACGATGAAAGTATACCGCCAAGGTAAATTAGTGGATCTATCACTAACATTAACAAATAGCGATTCATTGTAAATTAGAAATCAGTGGGGATTATAAGATCTCCACTGATTTTTTGTGGAATTAAAAATATTATTTATCATCAAAAGTTGGAGCTAATATTTGTTAGAATGTATGCCATTTTTATTAGTTGATTGGAGTGGAGACTGGGTGACTCCTTGGGATCAGCAATAGAGGAACGAAGGCTAAAAGCATCACGTCCTGTGATAACGCCTTCGTGACCAACATCGTGCTGCTGCCGCTACGTTAGCACTACGCTTTCGCGCAAAAAACATCTGTTGCCCCAAGCGGCTCATCGGACGCCCCCAGGAAGCTCTGCTCTGCGCGCGAAAGCGAAGCGTCAGCAACAAAGCACCCAGCCGGAACGGAGATCAACCGGACATTATAGTGATGAGCCAAAAATATTCGGAGGCATCGGCTGAATTATTAAGAATGATTTAGAAAATATTGTGGATAACTAGAAAATTGTGAATAATAACATATACACTGCGAGTGGCGGTAGAAAGCCTATTCTTCCATACTCGCCTGACCTTTGTTACAATAGACTGTGGATAACATAGACCGAATTGTGAATAAGTTTGTGGAAATTTCGGAAAATAAGAAGAGGTGTAAAAATGGAAAAATACAGCTGTGAAAACCATATAGAACACGCTTTAGACATGTTTGTGGCTGAGCAAAAAGAGTTCCCAATTATGGATAAAATCGAAGAGGATAAAAAGTTATCCACAAAATGTAGCTACTGTGAACGACCTGCAGAATATCTTGTATCAAGTAAATAACTTTACACAAGATATAGGAATGGCTTGTGGATATGTTGATAACTTTTGTGGATAATTTGTTTGTAAATGAAATGTAAAGGTGGATAACGTGTGAATATAACGATTGTATCAGTCGGAAAACTAAAAGAAAAGTACTTAAAAATGGGAATAGATGAATACGTAAAACGTCTCGGTGGGTACGCAAAAATGGATTTAATCGAAGTACCAGATGAAAAGGCACCCGAGCAGCTAAGCGAAGCAGAAATGGAAATCGTAAAGAAAAAAGAGGGTGAACGTATTCTATCTAAAATCAGCCCAGATACATACGTTATCGCCCTAGCCATTAACGGCAAAATGAAAACCTCTGAACAAATGGCGGCAGATCTTGAATCCCTCATGACCTACGGCAAAAGTAAAATCGCGTTCGTCATCGGCGGCTCCCTTGGTTTACACGATGATGTATTGAAACGAGCTGATGAGCAACAATCCTTTGGAAAGATGACATTACCGCATCAGCTAATGAAGCTTGTTTTGGTCGAGCAGGTTTATAGAAGTTTTAGGATTATGAAGGGTGAACCGTACCATAAGTAAGTGCGGTTTTAGAAGGGGATTTCTCCTAAGTCATTTAGTGACTGAGAGATGGTCTCCTTTATTCATGTATTGATTTCCGTTTCAGACGGACGCGTTCCGCGGGCATAACTTCAGTCTCCTCGTCGCACCGCTCCTGCGGGGCATTCAGCTCATGCTATTCCAGCTGGAGTCGCCGCCTTCCACTACAATCCATCACCAACTAAAATAGTGATTTACTAAAAAGTATACAAAAAACAGGCATGGAAAAAGTTCTCTTTTTCTATACCTGTTTCCATTTAAGAATTTGTTGGATAGTCCTTTTTCTCCAAACTGAGTATAAGCATAAAATGGGAATATAGTAGATTTATGAATCAAATGTTACTTTCATTTTTAAATGTGTATTGGTGCGAGTGTTAAATATTACTGCTGAAAGGGAACAAATGACAATAAAAATCGTTCGGAGAATGTAGCTCATGCAAACAGAATCAACAATCAGTTCTTATTCATGGGTATCATATGAATGGTCTGTTAAGTGGATAGAGCCATTGAAGGTGACTGGCAATGGAAGGATATCAGGAACTAACAAAAGCGGATTGAAGTTATTAGAAGTCCTTATGGTCGTTCCTATCATCGGGTCGAAACAGGCTAGCGCTATCACGGTAAACCGTATCATAAGTAATAGAGGTTTTCCGTGTATAATAGGATACAGATATAAAATTAAAAATAGTAAACTGATCTAGAACTAGACTGTTAGCTAGAAATTATACTTTTACTTTTAATTTTAGTAGGCTTTGATTGGAGACATTGTGAATGTTAAGTGAACAGACGAGATATTCTAGGCTCGCGAGTATAACCAAAGTAATTAATACAAAGTTAGAACTACGTGAAGTTTTACAGCGTGTAACGCAGGCAATATCCGAGGAAATCGTGCAATGTAACTCGGTTGGTATTTATTTACCCGAAAAAGATGGCACATTTAGAGGATTTGTAGGAAAACCAGAAGATGTGAATGGCATAACGCTCGATACACAGGTAATTGATATTGAAACAGACTTACTGGCCAAAGAGGTTATTGAAACTAAAAAAACCATCTATATCGCTAATACCTCAAAGGATAATCGGCCGGACCCGAGATCGGTAGGAGCCTTCAAAATTAAATCCTTATTAGCACTGCCTATCTCATATGAGCAAGAGATATTTGGTTTAGTTTTTTTATTTGATTATGGAACGCCGATGAATTTAACAGAATCAGAAATTCAGAGTGTTGAAGCATATGTGAATATGGCTGCAGTTGCAATTCAAAACGCAAATAATTTAAAGCAAAAGGAAAACCTTATTGCAGAAAAGCAGTTGTTACTCAATGTTACACGTGATTTGTCGATGTGTTCCTCCGTGCAGAAAAGTCTTGATAAATGTTTTTACTACTTAGGAAAGGTTTTAGGTAGCAAAAAAAGTGCAGCCCACATCCTGGATCCGTTTGGAAAAAACACAATCACATTCATGAAGTTTAATAAAGACTGTGATTGGACAGAAGCCAATTGGATGGAGAATCTTAAAAGCATAAGAATGAACCAAAGCTACGAAGCTATGATTCAACAGATTATTGAAACAAAAAGTATAATTCTCACTCCAAATATAGATAGTATGAGTCTACTTATGATGCCACTGGTTTCAATGGGGGAAGTATTAGGGGTTATAACAGTTGTCAATTTAGGAGGGGAAACATGTAATTTCCATGAATCTCAAATTCAATTAGCAAAATCGATAGTCGATGCCACAGCCCCTACAATTTCAAACTTGTTATATATGGACCAACTTGAAAATATGGTAGAAGAGCGAACAAGGGAACTAGCTGCTGCTAATGAAAAGGTTACGAGTGTTATTGAAAGTATAACGGATGGATTCTTTGCATTGAACAAAGAGTGGGAATTTCTTTACATGAATAAACATCAATATTTGCCGCAAAGGAAAACGGCAAAAGATGTATTAGGCCAGAATATATGGGGGATTTTCCCGAAATGTGTAGATACGGTCATGTATAAGGAATTTCATCGTGCGATGTCAGAGCGAATAGCAGTACATTTCGAAATGACCTCAGCATATGGTGATTATTGGTACGAAGCAGTTGCTTACCCATATGATGAGGGAATCTGCTGCCTTTTAAAAAACATAACCGAAAAAAAGAAATATGAGAAGGAATTGAAAAGATTATCAAACCTAGACTTAATAGGTCAGATGGCAGCAGGTATTAGCCATGAGATTAGAAATCCTATGACAACAGTACGAGGATTTTTGCAGCTATTAAAAAAAGAGAACGAATTCGAAAAACATAATGATTACTTTAATGTAATGATCGAAGAGCTTGACCGTGCCAATTCTATTATTACTGAATTCCTTTCTATAGGTAATACAAAGACATCCGATTTACAGATGTTAGATTTAAATTCTATTATTCGAGATATTACTCCTTTAATAAAGATAGATACATTTAATCAAAATAAAATTATTCAATTTAATCTGAAAGACATTCCAGATTTACTTTTAAATCGTAACGAAATACGACAATTGATAATAAATCTATACCGTAATGGCTTAGAATCAATGAGCACAGGTAAGGTTCTATCCATCAGTACCTACAAAGGAGATGAAAATTGTGTAATTCTTGCAGTACGGGATCAAGGAGAAGGTATCAGTCCTGCGATAGTAGAGAAATTGGGTACTCCATTTTACACGACCAAAGATAATGGCACTGGCTTAGGACTAGGCATATGCTATGCAATTGCTGCCCGTCATAACGCAAAAATTGAATTTCAAACAGGATCTGAAGGAACTACTTTTTTTATAAAATTTACTTATATATGAAAAAGTGAAACTCTGCTTTAGTGTTGTTACGAAGAACCGTAGTGTTGAATAGATTAGCAAGATATGCAAATTTCTTTACTTGCATATCTTTTTTGTTAAGAAGGTATTTACATATAATGCTCTGAATAAATAAATTTATGAGTTCAAATTTCAAAAAACTATTTCGATAATTATTAATAGCTATGATGAAATCTGCGCTATATTGATATGCTATTTCGAAGGAGGTGTAGAATGAAGCAACTTTATATAAAGCAAAAGGTATTCAGTCTAAGTGGCAAATTCACAATAAAGGATCAGCAGCAGGAGAGTTCCATACTACAGTTATAAGTGGGCCACTTTTTAAACAAGATTTAAAGGTTAGAAATGGAGAGGTTACGTCAAAAGGTGACTATATGTACCTAACATTAGAATTAGAAAATTAACATTTTGAAAATAACCTCCATTAAAGGTGCAACGGTGAACCTTATCATAAGTAAATGAGGTTTTTAAAATTTATAGATACGCTAAACGAATGTAGATAAATTTAGGAAACATAGATTAGTTGCTTTTTTGATGTCAAGTTCCCAATTTGAAACTATGATGTTCGTCTATCTGACTTCGAAAAACGCTATTTCGCAAGTAGTCTATAGGATTTTTAATTTCGAATACTAATCTGGAATGACGGTGAGGATGCCTGTGTTAATGGTATATGTTATCGGCAAACTACGGTTGATAGCTGAAGTGTCAGATTGATAGGGGTCATTTGTATTAGCGGATTCGATTTGAAATCCTTCATTTCAATATAGAAAGTCAGCTCAATCTGAGTTGACTTTTTTAGTCAGTAAAAAATGGGCATCCTTGATGAAATCCAACATACTTCGGGTGATGACTAGGCTCGGAGACCGGATGATGTCAAAAGTAGATGCATCTGTTAAAATTGAGATTACTTAAGGATCTAGTAGCTTGTAAAGGGGTAAAAGTAAATCAATGGATTACGATAAAATTCAGCATATGCAAATCAATAAAGTAGTGGAGTATATTGAAGAACATATTTATGATACCCTCCGACTTGAACAGTTAGCCAAAGTGTCTACGTATTCTCCTTTTCATTTTCAACGATTGTTTAAAGGGATTATTGGCGAAACTCCGGCTGGCTATGTAAAACGGATTCGTTTGGAGAATGCGGCACATTTATTAATTTATGAACCACAATTACCAATCACACAAATTGCATTAATGAGTGGCTATTCATCATTGTCAGCTTTTTCTTATTCATTTAATGCCTATTTTAAAACGAATCCAAAAGGCTGGAGAGAAGGAGCTTATTTACAACGATTTCCACGTGAATATCTTAATTGCAGAATCAGTGCAATCGCTTTAGCCATAGAGCCTAAATAAATCGGGGGTAAATGTATGTCAATTGATTTAAGTGCGTTAAATTATCTTGCTATTCTTATTGGTGGAATCTTGTATATGATTTATGGGGCGATCTATTATTCCATATTAGTAGGGAAGGAAACTCAAAGCAAAGGTGCATTAAAATATGTGATTTCAGTAATCGTTGCCTTTATTAGTTCCATTTTTATTGCAATTCTCGTTCAAGCCACTAGTTCAAATAGTTTGTTAGAAGGTGCTGCTGTTGGAGGTATTATTGGCATTCTTATTTCAATTGTTTATTTGAAAAATACATTATTTGGACTCGTAAATAAGAGAAATTTTTTAATTGCGATTGGTGACCATTTTATCATTTTTACCTTACTAGGTGCACTCCATGGTCTTTTTGTCTAATCGTATCGATTTTATAGATTGAAACAAGTAAAAAGAAGGATTTCTCATACATATGGGGATCCATTTTTTATTCCTCATATAGGGGCGTTACGGTGAACCATACCACAAGTAAATGCGGTTTATTCGAAAATAGAGAAAGTACCGTTCTAGATTTTAGAACTGTGCTTTTTTTTAGTAATTGATGGAACGATAAGTAGATATTTAAAAACACTCCTAAATGTCGCTTTAGGAGTGTTTTCACTTTATTACAAATGTTAATTATAGAAATAGAAATCATGTCAAATACATTGAAAAAAATGTGAACCCGTGGTAAATTTATATAGATAGACATTTTATAATTAAAAAGGGTAAACTATCCCTATTTTAATTATAAAATATAATTTTTCATTAGTCAACCCCTATATTTATATTTTTAAGGAGTGAATGCTATGAATTCGGAGTTTCAGCAGGAGCAAAAACGGGTGGACAATGTAATGGAGACCATTACGGAGCAAATTAGCAGATTGGAGGTAGAAACTTCGCAGCGCAAGAACGAAGTGGTAAATATTCGCAAACACTTTTGGGATGAAATCAAGGTGAATACGGATACCTTCGACGATTTTCTTGAGACCGTCATCAGCTTGAGACAAGAAGCTCAAGCATTGTCCGTAAGCCAAAGCACCCACAAACATGCATCTAAGAGATTGTCTACGCTGCGACGTATGCAGAAGGTTCCCTACTTCGGCCGAATTGATTTCATAGAAGAAGGAATGTCTACTCAGGAGCAGGTCTATATAGGAATCTCCTCGCTTATGGATAAAAGTGGAGAGGATTTTCTTATCTACGATTGGAGAGCACCAATCTCGAGTGTCTACTACGATTACCAGCCTGGTCCTGCCCAGTATGCAATACCAGGAGGCATAATCCAAGGGGAGTTGGAGAAAAAGTGGCAATATCTTATCCGCGGAGGTGTTCTTCAATCTATGTTCGATACAAGTCTCACTATTGGAGATGAGATTTTACAGCAGGTTCTTGGCCAAGGTACGGATAAACATATGCATAGTATAGTAGCTACCATTCAACAGGAACAAAACCGGATTATCCGTCATAATCACGGGAAGCTTCTCATTGTTCACGGTGCAGCTGGCAGTGGTAAGACATCTGCGGCATTACAGCGAATTGCTTATTTGCTCTACAAATATCGAGATAGTCTGAATGCTGATCAGATTATTTTATTTTCACCTAATTCAATGTTCAACAGCTATGTGTCCAATGTGCTGCCGGAACTCGGCGAAGAGAATATGCAGCAGGTGACATTTCAGGAATACTTGGATCATCGACTAAGTAAAGAGTTTCAGGTTGAAAATCCTTACGAGCAATTGGAATATGTTTTAACAGCAGCAAATTCTCCTTCGCACAGGTCAAGGGTGGCTGGCATCCGATTCAAAGCATCTACCTGTTTTTTTGAGGTCATCAAGTCATACAGAAAGTCGCTTGAGTTATCTGGAATGTTATTCAAGGACATTAACTTCAGAGGAAGGCCGATTGTTACCGCTCAACAAATTGCGGATAGATTTTATAGCGGCGATACCTCAATCAACTTCCATAATAGACTTGAAGAGTTAAAGGAATGGCTCATGAAGAAAATAAAGGAAGCCGAAAAGGTTGAACGGAAGAAGCCGTGGGTGCAGGAGGAAATCGAGCTGCTTAGCAACGAGGAATACCATAAGGCACATACCTACTTAGCGAAAAAGCGCGGTTATGAAAGAGAATCAATTGGCGATTATGAGATGGAGCTTGAAGCACTTGCACGATTGATTGTTCACCAGAAATTGAAGCCGTTGCGAAAACGAATCCGGGCGTTTCATTTCATCGACATTAAGGAGATATACAAGCAGCTTTTTGCAGACCCCCTGCAGATCAAACAGTGGATAGAGGGGAAAACACCCGCGGAGTGGGTGGATATTTGTCGAGCGACGCTAGAAATGGTAGACGAAGGCAAACTGTTTTACGAAGATGCTACTCCGTTTTTACTTATGAAAGAATTGATTCAAGGCTTTCAGACGAATAGGTCGATAAAGCACATACTTGTTGACGAGGCGCAGGACTATTCACCATTTCAATTCGAATTTTTAAAGCGTTTGTTTCCTGCGGCAAGGATGACAGTACTAGGTGACTTTAATCAGGCGATATTTGCCCATGCCAATGAAATGGTGGATTTTAATAGCCTTAGCAGCTTATACGGACAGGATGAAACGGAAGTAATCAACATGACGCGCAGTTATCGTTCTACAAAACCGATCATTGAATTTACACGCAGACTAGTTCCAAACGGTGAACGGATTATTCCTTTCGAACGCGATGGCGAGTTGCCTGTGCTAACACAATTGTTCGATCACGCAGAACTGCACCGCTGCATTGTCTCCAAAGTCGAAGCTTTGCGAAGTCTTGGCTATAATAGTATTGCCATAATATGCAAATCAGCTGAGGAAAGTAAGAGTGCATATGAAGCCTTGTCCAACATTGAAGATGTTAAGCTTATAAAGAATGGCTCACCTGAGTATGAACAAGGAGTTGTGGTTATACCATCGTATTTATCCAAAGGCATCGAATTCGAAGCTGTCATCATCTATGATGCATCGGAGCAAAAATACGGTGATAAGAACCTGCGCAGAGTTTTCTACACCGCTTGCACCAGAGCGATGCATGATTTGCAGCTTTACAGCGTAGGTGAACCGAGCCCATTTTTGCTCAACGCCTTGCAGGAAAATCTCATCCGAGTTTGACCTAATTGGATTTTTAAGAAAAACTAACATTCCTAAAAGAATCGGTGCCTAAGTAAATAAAATGGTAAGGAAATGAAAGAAAATGATGATCATTCATTGACGAGAATAATTACCTTCAACCTCATTTAAATACATTACGGAGAACCGTATCATAAGTAAGTGCGGTTTTAAAAAAGACCATTTAGGACGTTGAATTTGCAACGTCTTAGGTGGTTTTAATTTATTGAGTAAGAAAATATAAATTTCCGCAGAAGGTAACATTGAAAATGCTATTATTTACGTTTATGGCAAAGCGAATTTGTTTATGATTTTAATTGATAGCCCCAAAAAATTTCATGGAAACAAAAAAGGCAACATCTCACAAGGAGATGCTGCGGTAGAATTCTTTGTTCCTGAAGAACTCTAATGGGTTTGGCACCCAATAACGCTAATTTGTTCAATCTAAAATTACCATTATTCAGTGTCAATAATTGTTGTTTACTACTTATATAATATAGCATAGCAACCTGTGATATATTAATTAATTATGTATTCTGTGTATACGTTACACAGAATACATAAAACTGAGGACACATTCGATTTATATTTAAGCGTTTTATAAAAATCGCACTTAAGCCTATTACGGTGAGCCGTATCATAAGTAAGCCCATAGTTATTTGAAGAGGAAACATCAAAGAATAACGAATTTCTTTGATGTTTCTTTTTTCTGGGCAATTATCTTTATTAATAGTAATCTGATTAATAATAGAATGTAGAAAATCTTTTTGTTGTTCAGGGGGAAGAGTGGGTAATATTTTAGAAAATGAACTTAAAATCTTAGAGATTTGTTCAAATGAAATTATTTAAACTATTTCTTTTAGCCATGCTCAAATACTAGTTCCGTTTCTATATTTACATCTACAATTTTAAATCTTTTTTCAATGGATAATGTTCTATACCATTCTTGATTATCCATACTATATCGCTCATTCTTTGGTATCAAGTTAGCCACGTTAAAGGCTGGATTATTTGAGATTTTTTCATATAAAACATCGAAGTCATATACATCTAAAGGATTAATGTTAAAGGTTGGATCATTAAAGATTTTTTTACATAAAACACCTAATTCAATTCCAGCGTTCTCCACCCCGTAATCTGCTAAAAATAATATCTTTTTTCTTCATCCTTCATATAGTAACAATAACCTTCGTATACTAAGCCACCAATATATGAAGTAGGGTGCTCGTGGTTCTCCATACATAAACATATATTGCAATTAAGAGACTTGAAAATATTAATGAATTTAGTGAGGTATTCATACTTTATAGGTACTGTTGGTGGAAATCCCCACAATCTGGTTTCGAGTCCTATATATCTTTCTTCTATCCTGATTTCACAATATTCATCTTCATTAAGACTTTCGTTTTTCTTTTCATTTAAAAAGTATCTAATATACTTATCAGCAATCTTATGAATATGTTTACGTGGTGGTATTAAGTCACCATACATAAGCAATACTAATTTTTTTATTGTGTTTTCACACCTCATTTTATAGCTATATTACAGCGTTCCCCCTTCAATTGAACTGAATTAATTATACGGCATTTCATACATAAAAATATCTCATGTCCGTAAACTAGCAAAAAGTAGGTACAAGAAAAAATCTTGCACCTACTTTTTTTATGTTGTCGCAATTTCCGCAACTTCTGCACCCACATGTACGGGTGGTTTACGATCTTTCCATGGAGCAGATTCTTCTAATTGTTTCCCAAGCTGTAGAAGGGTTAACTCATCTGCGAAGCGTCCTGTAAATTGCAGCCCGATTGGTATGCCAGACGCACTCATCGCAAGCGGCAATGATAACGATGGTTGACCTGTTGCGTTAAACAAATTGGTAAACGGCGCGTATGTGAAAATTTGCTCTGTCCATTCAATCGCAGAGATGTTTGGATTATCCGCATTTAGCTCACCAATTTTCGCTGGTAATGTGCCGATTGTTGGGCTTAAAAGCACATCATAATCTGCAAAGAATGTCGCTACTTGACGTGATACAAGTGCATTCGTATTAATGGCTTCTAAAAGTGCGCTAGCTTTTAAGTCTTTGCCATATTCATAGCATTGCCAAATGGCTGCTTCGATATTATCGCGTGAAGGTGTTTTACCTGTTAATTCTGCTGCCCCTACAATCATTTTATAAATATTCGCTGTCCAAATATCTACCGTTGCGCGTGAAAATAGTGCTTGGTCGTAAACTGGTCGAGCTTCGACTACTTCATGCCCTAACTCTTCTAATAATTTTACGGCCTTATGTACGGCCTCGATACATTCCGGATCAACGAGTGCACCAGAATTTGTTTCTGTTGTCCAGGCGATCTTCAGTGGACGTACCTTTTGCTGAATTGCTTTACTGTAAGGCATTTCTGGGCTTTGAATAATCGAGTAGCATCCTAAGTCTGGCCCAGCTACTTGGTCCAGTAATGTAGCGGTATCACGAATGGTTTTTGTCAACGCAAATTCAATGGCTAGCCCATTTAGTGCCTCACTGTTATAAGGACCCATTGGCACGCGACCACGTGAAGGCTTTAAGCCAACGACACCACTGCATGATGCAGGAATACGAATGGATCCGCCTCCATCATTACCATGTGCGATTGGGACGATACCACTTGCGACAGAAGCGGCTGCACCGCCACTTGAACCACCTGGGCTATGGTCTAGATTCCATGGATTACGTGTTGGCCCATAAATGACTGCTTCCGTTGCGGCATTATAGCCGAACTCTGGTGTTGTGGTTGTACCGCTTAACACAAAACCAGCGTTTTTAAAACGTTTCATTAATTCACTATCGACAGACATTACAGCATTTTCTGCAACACGGCTGCCCATACTATGTGGCACACCTTCCGCATGGAGTACAACTTCTTTAATTAAAAATGGGACACCTGCAAATGGTTGATTATCATTTAAAGTTGAAATCGCTTTGTCAGCCTGTTCCTCTAATACGCTGACAACGGCATTAATCGAAGGGTTAACCTTTTCAATACCTTGTAGCGCCAATTTTGTAAGCTCTTGTGGTGTCACTTGCTTTGTTTTTACTAACTCCGCTAATCCAAGACCATCATATGATGCATATTCTTGTAAATTCATCTGATCACCTCATTGTAGTTTTGACTTACAAATTCATTTTAAATTGAGATGAAAAGAATTGATATTACCCAAAAGGATAATTCGTTTCGAGCGAGAATATATGAACTTAAAATAGAAAATAGGAGGAATTAATATTGTATGAGCATAAAGAGGTGGAGTATTTATTAGAAGCAACATTTAAGATTTCGAATATGAATATGCAACAAACAAGTGAAGACTTTAAATTGAATGTGTTGCAAGTATTGAGTGAATGTTTTCAATATGAGCATACGTTATTTTGGGAAGTGGAAGATGGGGAGTTAAATGAACAGCCCGTCTGTTTCAATGTAGAGACATATACGGTACAAAATTATCTACATGATTATAAATATTATGATCCTTTACACCCAGTGAATATGCAAAACCAACCCGATATTCAATTAATGCAACGAAATGAAGTAATATCGATGAAGAAAAAGCGGCATTATGTTGAGCGCTTTTTACAATTAAATGATTTTATAGATGAAATGGTTATGTATCTGTACAATCAGCAAAAGCCAACAGCGGCTATTGGCTTTTTACGAAAAAAAGGGGAGACACCATTTACAGAGCAGGATAGTCAAAAGCTATTGTATGTAAAACGGACGATTGAAAATGTATATTTATTACATCAATATGTTCAGCCAGACGAGTCATTGCAAACTACACAACGTGAAAAAGAGCTGTTAATGTATTTATGTAAGGGATTTAAAAATGCAGAAATTGCCAGTTGTTTATATGTCAGTGAAAATACAGTAAAGAAGCATCTGCAAAATTTGTATCGAAAATTTCAAGTAACTTCCCGAACGCAGCTTGCATTAAAATATGCAGAAAGCTTTCGAGCATAAAAATAAGATGTTGCCAATCGATAAAAACCGAGTGCTATTTTAACCCGATAAATATAAAAAGCCCAAAATAAACAAAAGACTGATGAGAAACTATTTTCTCATCAGTTTTTATTAGTCCTAAGTATCGATCTCTTCTTGATGCGATAGAGTAATACTGCTATTAAGATTACAAGGACAATTATTAGTAAATAAAGACGATTATGGGCTGTTGCTAAAATAATGCTAAAGGATGCTGAAGCAAGTACTAAGCCATAAATCATGTTGCCTACTGTGGTTGCGATAACAAAGTGCGAGGTTTTAATGGAGCTTAACCCAGAGGCAATATTGATTAAATTCGTTGGCATAAATGGAAGAACGCGTCCAGATAAAACAAAAAGAAAGCCATTTTTCTCTATTTTCTCTTGGTATTTCTTTGTTTTCGAATTAGAAAATGCATCCTTAAAAAGATATCGAATGGATAAGAAAATCAGTGTGCTACCAATTACGCTGCAAAAACAGCCATATAAATAACCGTACCAGAAACCGAATAAAGTAATATTTGTAGCAATTACAAAGACAAGTGGAATGAATGTAAATAAGTTTTGCAACACCATGATGACGAGCATAATAAGTAAAATGAGTAGGATATTATTGTGTGCTAAAGTTTGAATCGTTTCCGGAGTTAAGTCAGCAACCGTTAAACCGCTCCTTTTTAATAAAAAGAATAGGCAAAGTATGAATGCAATATAACCAATAACGCGTAAAATAAGTTTACGTTTATTCATGAGATGCTCCCTTTGAAAGGGTATGAATAGTATACTTACTCAAAATTTCTTTTATTTTCTGCTGTGATTCGAGTACCACTTCTATGATAAATTGACCCATATAATCAAATTTTATAGATTTGTCATCGATCAGTTTATATCCCCCACAGCGTTCTCCGAAGCCTTCAACAACATTTTCTTGCATTAATTTAGCCAATACTTTTCGAATAAAGCTCGAATCAATTCCTAATTTTTCAGTCAATGTGTTTCTTGTTACAAGCCGATTTTCATTTGCTAATAAAGCTATTGATTTAATAGCTACTATGAAGTTAGTTTTACCTAAATAGCTTAATTGTAAGAAATTTTCCATGTGTTCACGTCCTATAAAATCAAAGTATTACTTTCATGATTGTAAAAATTAAAAAAACATGGAAATGAGAAAGGAGTCTTTCTGTAAGAAAGACTCCATCTGTTTACTATGTCTTAATCTATCAATACAGCAGATGGTTCTTTATGCTGGATATGACTTGAAATCCAGCCGACGATGCAAGCGAGTAAAAGGTAAATGAGTAAAAACAATCCTTGTGTGACTAAGTTTGACCAGCCACCAAGGGAAATGACTTCCTGGAAACCCTTTAGTGAATGCGCCATTGGCAAGAATCCACCGATCTTAGCTAACATTGGGTTTTCGAGTTCACCTGGGAAAGTTCCGCCACAGGTTGCTAGTTGAAATACTAATAATGTGACAGCTAGTAATTTACCGAGATTCCCCAAGAGAATAATGAGCATGAGGATGAAGGTCATGAAAGTTAATGATACGATAATACTTGATAGGATAAATAACGGTACACTGGCTACTGTTAATTTAAATCCTAAAAGTACTACGAGGTCCACGATAAGAGTCTGAATTAACCCTACTACGTAAACTAATCCTAGTTTATTGATAAAGTGAACGGTGCCGGTCACTTTTAGAAGTTCTCTACGCCCTAGCGGCAGAATATTGGCTGCCATAATGCCACCTACAAATAAAGCAAGAGACAAGAAATAAGGGGCGATGCCAGTTCCATAGTTCGGAACTTTAGATAAATTGGATTCTACTAATTCAATTGGTTGTGCAAACATCGTTGTAGTAGAATCGTTGTATTGAAGATTAGACGTTTCTTTCGCTGCTTCATTTAGTTTTGTCGCTAACTCATTTGAGCCAGCTGCTAGTGAAGAAAGTCCGTCTTGTAGTTTCACTAATCCACCTAATTCTTGACCGATGCCACTAGCGAGAGTTGTGATTCCTGTGTTAAGGGTTGTATAGCCTGCCATCCATTTTGTAAATCCGCTAGCGAATTCAGCCGTTCCCTCATGTAATTGTTTTGCCCCTTCAGTAGCCTGAGTTATTTTAGCACCAAACGTTTCCATACCAGTTTGAAGTGATGCTTGCCCAGTAGCGATATTTTTTGCAGCTACTCCCACCTGGTCTTGTCCAGCTTTTAAAGTAGTTTCTGCTGCGGATAATGCCTCTGATAAAGCAATAATTTGTTGGAATTTCTGATCCTGTTGCGCTTCGGGATGGGTTTTTACATATTGGGCTAATTGTTCCTCCAAATTGCTAGCTGTATTAGCTGCTTGTTCTTGTCCTTGAACTAATTTTGTATTTCCAATGGACCAGTTTGTAATACCTTGGCTTACTTGATCCATTCCCAATTGTAGCGAGTGTTCGCCTTCCGTAAGTTGTTGTAATCCTCTATATAAAGAGTCAGAGCCGGTTGTGAGTGCATTTATACCATTAGATAAGCTTTCTTGTTCAGCTGAAAGTTTCGTGCTACCTGTTTTAAGTTTTTGTGCCCCTTCATCTAAACTTTGAATGCCATCTGTTAATTTATTGCTTCCACTTTTTGCGTCCACTGTTCCATCATAAAGTTTCTGTGCCCCAGTCCCTGCATCAGCGAAGCCAGTAGAAACATCCTGGAATTTAGTTAGAATCGTTTCTGAGTAAAACTTCGTAACGCTGGCATTGATTTTCGTTTCCATTTTTTCAACGGCCGTTGTAGAAATTTGCGATGCTACATAGTTTCTTCCCGGATTGACTTCATATAAAAGTTTAGCCGGTTTTGGTGTTTCATCCATTAATGTTGTGATGTTTTTAGAAAAATCCTTTGGAATCGAGATGACCATATAATAGTCGCCTGCTTTAAGTCCTTTTTTGGCGGTCTTCGCAGAGACAAATTGAAAGTTTAATTCTTTACCTTTCTTCAATTGGGCAACAAAGTCATCACCGATGTGAATGGATTCATCATCGATTTTAGCTCCTTCATCAAGATTAACGACTGCTACAGGAAGTTTATCTAATTGTCCGTATGGATCCCAATATCCTGCTAAAAAGAATCCTACGTAAATTAAAGGAACAAGAGTAAGGAAAATTAAAGCGATTCGTCCATGCTTATGTTTCCAAATGGCGACTAAGTCTTGTAATACTAACTGTATTCCTTTCATGAAATATCCTACCTTTCTTTCCTTAAAAGATTAATTCATCATAATCTAATCTGTTGATGTTGTATAATACATAAAAAGTTATTACATAATAGATTTGAATCTATGTAAAAAGGGGAATCTACATGGAATTTTTGCAGTTAAAGTACTTTCAAACAGTTGCTCGTTTGGAACATATGACGAAAGCAGCAGAACAACTTCAAATTGCCCAGCCATCGCTCAGTAAAACGATTTCCCGTTTAGAGGAAAATTTGGGGGTGGAATTGTTTGACCGGGAACATCGGAAAATTAGTCTGAATGCAGCCGGGAGAATTTTTTTAAACCGTGTGGATCGGGCTTTTGCAGAATTGAACGAGGGACAAAGAGAACTGAATCAATTTATTGATCAAGACCAAAGAAGTATTACATTGGCAGTTACGATTCCAAGAGTGTTACCTGCATTATTAGGTTCGTTTTTATCGAAATATCCTGATGTTCGTTTTCAACAGTTTCTAAAATCCGTTTCTTCTATGAAAAAAATGTTGATGGAGGGGGAATTGGATTATTGTATTTCTTCAGTTCCAATTGAAGGAGAGGACATTAGATGGGAACCTCTCATTACTGAAGAAATATTTTTAGTCGTGCCACCTAATCATCGGTTAGCAGGGAGGGAAAGCGTTCGGCTTGAAGAGGTTAAGGATGAAGCATTTATTAGCATGAATACAGGCTACGGCTTTCGGAACTTAACCGACCAGTTTTGTCGTGAAGCGGGATTTGTCCAAAATATCGCTTTTGAAGGTGACGAACCCACTGTTATTTCAGACTTAGTTAGGCAGGGGTTAGGTGTTGCTTTCGTTTCTGAATTATCATGGATACCTAAATCAGGGGAATTTCCATATAAACTTCGAATAGACGAACCAGCTTGTCAACGAACTATTGGGTTAGCCTGGTCCGAAAAGCGCTACTTTACACCAATTGCTAAGCAGTTTCGCCAATTTGTTGTAGAATACTTTTTAACAATTTCTCAAAATTGATTAAATGACCTTTTTTATAGTGATGAAGATCTTAAATACTAATAAATTTTAGAGTATAAACGAAAAAATAAGCTGGATAGAGAGTTTGATTTTTAATAACTTCTATCCAGCTTATTTTTTAAATCCTTATATAAAACATGCATCTCAGTTCATCAATTAACACTCTAAAAAAATGATCATGTATGCCACAAACTTGTGCTGGGCATAAACATAATCAAAATGCATAGTCAGAGCTATTTGTTAACTTTTTATTGCTAGGCCACTAAAAGAAATCGGTCCAACAATGTTTGCTTGTGTGTTAGGTGTAATGTTCTCAACAAAAACCTGATAGAAGTTAGCGCCAGCTACTAAATTGGAATCAATAGCTTGGAATGTAAAAATGTAATTTTGTTCTGAACCTGTTGATTCTGCGCCATTTTGAGTATTATAAATTTCTTTCCCGTTACGGAAGATTCTAAATACAAGTTGAGAAATATTTGTAACTCCCGTCACACCAACGCTTGCAAGTAGCTCAACGTTATTATTTCTTGAAGCGGTGCCTGGGATATTTATTTGAATAGAGGCTAGAAGAACTCTAAATGGAGCTTGTGGAATTGGAAAAGCAGTTTCTGGGTTAAACGTACTTAGAGGTTCAGTTGCTTGGTAATCAAGAACTTGTGCCATTTTATCACCTCCTTTTGCTAGGATACTATAAGATATGTTCTATATTAGAGCTCCGATTGTGTAGTAAACTAAGCCGTGCTATTTTTTAAAACTTTGTTTAGTTAATCCGTTCTAGCTCTACTTAAATTTGTTGTGTGTAAGCTCTCAAATTAAAGTCATGTAGATTTATTAGGGAGAAATTTTTCATAAGTTTGAGGAATAAAATATGTGAAAAGGTATGTGAACATAGTTGTTTTGCATACTTTTTAGATGAGATGAATTTATATTTGAGGCAAATCTTCATTGAAGGATGAAGGTAGATATTCTTTTTACATTGAAATGAGCCAAATAAAATCATCCTCAATAATAATCTGAACGTCTAGACCAAGGCTAATCAACTTCTCAGCTTTTAATTGTTTCGTACTTATACCGCGATGTTTGTCCCCAAGAATAAGGAAATCTGTATCCTGTGTAACTGCCCCCTGCATAATCCCTCCACAAGCTCGTACTTTTTTCGCAGCTTCTGAACGTGTCATCGTGGAAAGGGCCCCAGTAAAGACGATTTGTTTATTATAAAACGGATGCATCAAGCATTCGGATGGGTCAGAAAGTAAGATGACTTCTGTGTTGTCCTTATTGTTGTTCATGTTTACTCTCCTTAATTGAAATGAAAGATTTTTACCTGAATTATAGGTGAGATTGATTGATACGATAGGATGTAGGTAACAAAAGAATGTCTCTCTACATTTAAACTGTACATGGAGAATAGTATCATATAGATCCGTTCTTCATGAATACTTGTATCAATAGATAAAAAGAGTATGTGAATTTAAATTGATTTCGTATACTTTTTTCCCAAAAGAAGGATTTTATAAATGTTGCCCGAACTATGAAATAGAGAGACAAAAAAATAAAACTTCTTGTTCAACAAACTAGCCCATTAACAAAACGAAAAATAAGGGGAAAAGGATGGTTCAATGGTGATTCAATTTCAAAAAGATAATATTACAGTTTTTCAAAGCGCATTATATATGACTACCTCGGCAATCATTGAAACTAATGAAGCAGTAATTATGACAGATCCTAATTGGTTACCTACTGAAATTGAAGAAATTAAGAGCTATATCAACAAGATGAAAGGTGATAAACAACTATATATTATTTACACACATAGCGATTTTGATCATATTATTGGGTCTGGGGCATTCCCAGAAGCTAAGGTAATTGCATCTAAACAATTTAATGAAAATCCTAACAAAGAAAACAGTATTCAAAAAATTAAACAATTTGACCAAGGATATTATTTGAATAGAAGCTATTCACCTGTATATCCAACTGTAGATATTGTTGTTTCAGAGGATGGGCATAAATTAGAATTAGATTCCCTAACCATGACATTTTATCAAGCACCTGGTCATACGAATGATGGTTTATTTACAGTTATTGAGCCGTATGGTCTGTTTCTTTCTGGCGATTATTTATCAGATATTGAGTTCCCGTTTATTTTTAGCAACTATAAAGACTATGTAAATACGGTCAATAAAGCTGAAAATATTTTGCTTAATCATCATATAACGACCCATATACCTGGACACGGTTCGACAACACAAAATCAACAGGAAATTCAAAAAAGAATAAACGATTCGAAGTATTATTTAGAGAAGCTTCCTCATGATAATGGAGAGTTAGAAAGATATTTAAGTCTAGAGTATCCATTTTTTGAAGGAATGAAAAGCATCCATACTGACAATAAGAAAATGGCTAAAGAAAATGTGTAAGAGGCTGATATAAAGGAGACCGATCATTTTAGACGGTCTCCTTTTTTCTTAAACTTGTACTACACTCATGAATGCATGAGTGTTATCTTCTGTATCTTTAAAAAATAATATACACGTTTCTGTTTGCCCCATTTTTGCTAATAAGTAGATGTCATATTTCTTTTGATTATGTATTTATAGTCAAAGTTATATACAAAATGCATTTTCATTAGATATTCGTTACTTCATCCGTACATATTTTCTGCACATTTTCCAATACTATATATAGATTATTTATCAAATTGACACGAAGGGAAGAGGCAAAATTGGCTAAGCACTCAGATATGAGCTGGAAACAGGATCATCCAAGCACTTTGTTTGGGAACTCTGTCCAAAAGGCAGAGCGTTTGTTGAAGCATGCAAAGTCACATCCGGAGGAGATAGCGATTGAGCATGCTTTCAATCAAATCGAACATGCAGAAAATGCATTTATGAATGCAAAGCAATTTGGTGAGCATTTGGATACAGTCCAACAAAATAAAGAATACTTAGAGCAGATCAAGCAGCAATTACATGAAATGCAAGGCAAATAGTAGATAGAAGAAATAAAAATAATGCTTTAAGCGGTTTAAGCCCTATAATCTAAAGGACTTAAGCCGCTTAATTTTTTATTTTTGTTTGCTTGCATATAATGCACTGTTAGTCAATTTTTTATGTGAAATGTTGTACAGATGAGGAAACATAATGTTTTGAATAACAGAATGTAATCCGTCGATTTGAACGTGGGAGATTAAGACCTTTCCTGGGAAATATTTTCTGTTGTTTTTAATTAACACCAAACAATTATAGTATACGGTGTAGTTTGTGCAGGAATACTTCTTGTAGTAGGGCCATAGATAACAATTAGGTTTCGATTTGCCGGGCTTTTTGAAAAAGATTGCCCATTTTTAAGCAAGATAAGCGTATAAGCAGAAAGATTTAATTGTAATTGGCCATCACTACTCACTAATTGGCTATTAAAAAAGTCGACTTTGACATTTTGAAAGTTATTTTCCTTTACAACGACGAGTGCTCGATATTGGGGCGGATATATCAAAGGTACAGGCGCATCTCCATCATAATATCCAGTAATCTGATCACCGATTGTTACAATTTCTTGGTTTACGAAATAAGTAGAAGGAGAGATGACAAAATTGACGATGCCCCGAGTACTATCTTCTATCGTCATAAGTTTATAACAACCTTCCTTTTCTCCGTTTTGCCCGATTGGAAAATCATCAATCTGAGTAACGACCCCTCGAAATGATTTAAAATTTACCATAGCCATTCCTTTCTTTATAAAATCTAAATCGATCATTGGTGAGACAAAAGCTTGGTTTGATTATTGTTTACCCAAAGGAACTGATTTGAATTCAATTACTAAAAGAAAACCAATTTTATAATAAGTACTTTAATTCAGCGTAATTTTAATTTATGTAACATCTCCAATTTGGGTGACAGAGAATGATTTTATTATCAAAAGGTTAGGTTTCTATATTACATGAATCAATATATACTTAATTTGCAAACTATGAATGTTTATTTTTTCAGAGGAGGGGAGCCTATTGAAGTGGATTTCTAAAAATAAGAAAGCCCTTTTACTATTCATCATTATTATTATTGTCATTGCTGGAATACTCGATATCAAATATGAAGGATTGTTCTTTCAACTATTGCCAGAGTCTATTCAAAATCGTTTAGCTGATATTATCAAATAAGTAAAATTGTATTTTCTAGGACACAGAGACTGGCTATAAAACTCTTTTATTCATAGTTGGAATTGGCTGTATGACTTAATTAGCAACAGCAGTATATTTCTTGTACTAACGATAGGTAGCAGTTCTAGAAGATTGATTGTGGCTCTTTCGAATAAAATCTGTTGACATGGAGTTAACTCCATCTTTTAAAGTAAATGTATTAAAAGAATGGGGTGATGTAAATGGATATTATTGCTTATGTATTGATAGGGTTATACGCATTATTAACAGGGATTGCCGGCTTGCATCAATGGAAAGAGAATGGATATCAATTACGAACATTCTTATTTGTGGTCTTATCTATCAGTATGCTTGTAACGATATTTTTACCAAACAAAGCTCTGGTACTAATGTTATTAATCCTTGAATTTGTTCTATTACATGTATTAGCAATTGCGGAAGGGCTATTAACAAATAAACAGCTAAGATATAGTCACCATATCGTTCGCTTCATCTTCCATTGTATACTGCTATTAATGGTTTATAAATTTATTTACTAGTAGGTGATGATCATAAAAATCGGTGAGTTTGCTACATGTACTGGTCTTAGTAAAGATACTATCCGTTATTACGAAAAAATGGGTCTATTGCATCCGGAAATAAAAAACAAACATCGAGAGTATAACGAGGATCATATCGAAATCATTGGTACGATTCTTAAATTAAAGCAATGTGGTTTTTTACTTCAAGAAATTAAAATACTTTTTGAATGGTCGCAAAATACTAATGAAAATGATGAATTGACAGAGGCGGAAATTCAGAACATTCAACAGATGAAAATATTATTTCAAAATAAGTATAAGCAGATGATTCAAAGAGAAAAAGAGATTAAACAAATAAAGCAAGTATTGCTACGTGCTGATTGTAAAATGGAGCAACTACTAGAAAAAAATAGAGGCTAGATGGGTGTTCTAATAAGAATCACGGTGTCATTTTAAAATCCTGAAAAATGCACTGAATTAGCAATAGGTAAAAGTGGAACATCAATAAAAAAGATAACATTTTATAAATTTAACGCAGCTAATAAGGCTGTGTTTTTTTATTACCTTGAATATATTGTGGTATTCCAAAGTGCAATTGAAAGGTGATGATAATTTTATGGAAGAATGGAAAATGGCACTTGAAGAGTTTTTAAAAGATTGGAAGAACCGAAATGATGTCGTTGGAGCGCTTGTATGTGGGAGCTACATAATGGGAGATCCTTCAAAGCGTTCTGATATAGATGTACATATTATTTTATCTGAAGATGTTGATTGGCGAGAGAGAGGGAATAGAATTGTTAATGGTTTTCTTATAGAATATTTCGCTAATCCACCAAAACAAATTCGCAAATACTTTCAAGAAGATTTTCAAATCCATAGAACAATGTCCATGGTTCAATTCATGACAGGAAAGATTCTATTTGATAACACGGGGATACTTAATGAGTTAAAAACCGAAGCTGAACATTGGCTAAACAATGACTATGAAGAACTAAATAAAACCGTTTTAGAAATAAAAAAATATTCACTATGGGATTCATTAGATAATTTAAAGGATTGTTTTGAACAAAAAAGAGTAGATTTCCCCTTTATGTATTTTAATTCGTTAGCTAATTTATTTTCTGAGTACTGTCAGTTTTTAAAGTTAGAAAGCATTCCATACTATCAAGTACATTCTTATCTTATAGATCCAGCATTTATTAAAAAATATCTGAAAAATGTTTTTCCCGATTCAATATTTAAAGAAATGTTTTTAAAAGCATTAATTGAAGCGGATAAATTATGAAAAGTTAGTAAACCATGTATTTAATCAGATGGGTGGTTTTAAAATAGATGGCTGGAAAATAAAAAGCCCTGTCGAAAAATAGGATGAAATTTGACTTTTTGGTTAGAATAAAAGAAATAATTTTAAAATAACACTAGAAAATATTAAGAAAATTCGATATATTTTTATATGTAGTGGAGCTGGTGTAAAAACAAGACTGGTTCCATATCTTTATGTTATTATATAGATATAATAATTAAAAAATCCTCATTATTATATGAAAATGCTAGCCAATTTTAGGTCAATTATTCCATAAAACTTAAATAAAGGCTGGGTTTCTTAGTGAGGGAATAGGAGGTTTTTCTCTTGATTTATTAAGGGGAAGGCTCGAAAAATGCACATAACTCTCATATAGATAGTTGATATTTTAATCTTTATGTAATTATGATACACTGCAATAAGGTAATAATTGATACAGAAAAGGTGTACTCCTAGGTTACTCCGTGGCTTACTTTGACATCTAAGCAGGAGAGCTTACATCCTTTCTGCAAATCTTAACATATAAGGAAGGTAAAAATGAGTAACAGACAAATTAAATCAGATGTTATCTTAATTGGTGCCGGAATCATGAGTGCGACTTTGGGGACAATGCTCAAAGAATTAGCGCCAGATTGGAAAATTACAGTGTTTGAGCAGCTCGATAAAGCTGGTGAAGAAAGTTCTCACGAATTAAATAATGCGGGAACTGGGCACGCGGCACTTTGTGAGCTTAACTACACTTCAGTGAAAAAAGACGGATCAATCGATATCAGCAAAGCGATTAAAGTTAATGAGCAGTTCCACCTTTCAAGACAATTTTGGTCTTATCTTGTGAACAACCAACTGATCAGTAATCCACAAGACTTTATTATGCCTTTACCTCATATGAGTTTAGTACAAGGTGCAGACAATGTAGAGTTTCTAAAAAAACGTCATGAAACGATGACAAAAAATCCTTTATTCCAAGGTATGGAATTTTCTGATAACCCAGAAAAACTAAAGGAATGGATTCCTCTTATTATGCAAGATCGTCCAGCAGATGAAGCTATCGCTGCGACAAAAATTGACACTGGTACAGACGTTAACTTTGGTTCATTAACACGTATGTTATTCGACCACTTAAAAACTCAAGACGTTGACATCAACTACAATCATAGTGTTGAAAGCATGAAACGTACTAGCGATGGTTCATGGGAAGTACGAGTGCACGACAAAAATGGCTGTAAAATGGAATACCATACAGCAAAATTTGTCTTCCTTGGAGCTGGTGGAGGAAGCCTAGAATTACTACAGAAATCAGGTATTCCTGAAGGAAAACATATTGGTGGATTCCCAATCAGTGGATTATTCTTAGTATGTAAAAACCAAGAAGTTGCTGAACAACATCATGCAAAAGTATACGGAAAAGCTAAAGTTGGTGCTCCACCAATGTCTGTTCCGCATCTTGATACACGCTATATTGATAACAAAAAATCATTACTATTTGGACCGTTCGCAGGTTTCTCACCTAAGTTCTTAAAAACAGGTTCAAATATGGATTTATTTGCTTCTGTAAAACCGCATAATATTACAACGTTATTAGCGGCAGGGGTTAAAGAGATGGGATTAACAAAATATTTAATCCAACAACTTATGTTATCTAAAGAACAACGTATGGAAGAGCTACGTGATTTCATTCCAAATGCTAAGAGCGATGATTGGGATATTATTGTAGCTGGTCAACGTGTACAAGTTATTAAAGATACTGAAGCTGGTGGTAAAGGAACGCTTCAATTTGGTACGGAAGTTGTAAGTGCTTCTGATGGCTCAATTGCTGCATTACTTGGAGCTTCTCCAGGTGCATCTACTGCTGTACACGTTATGCTTGAGGTAATCAATAAATGCTTCCCTCAACATGTTAACGAGTGGGAGTCAAAAATTAAAGAAATGATCCCATCATACGGCAAATCATTAGTAGAAAATCCAGAGCTTCTTAAAGAAATTAACGAAACAACAGACGAAGCGCTTCGTTTAAAATAAAATTAGATGTAGAAACAAAGGATTTAAGTGTTTGTTTCTACAAAATAAAATAGAACCTTCATTCTAATTTTGGATGGAAGGTTCTATTTTTTTATTTAACAAATGGAGTTGCAGTGAGAATTTTCATCCATATTAACTAATATATTAAAATAGGCATTAATTAATGACAAATACATGAGGATTGAATGAAAATAGTTGAATGGACAGCATGATGAGAAATACTAATGAAGTATATGGCGAATATTCGACTCTTAATGAAGAACAACAACAAGCGATTGTTGAAGAGATAGCAATTGAGGAATTTGAAAAAGTTTGAGGGAGCTCCATTTTGGGGAGATGAATTAGACCCTCGCGTACAATTAATGATTATTAAACAAATAAGAAACACACCTTTTATTATCAAACAAAAGGTGTGCTTCTTATTTTAAAATTTAAGCTTGGAAAAACAAAATTGGATAGAGCGTTTGATATACATTGAACAAAAGAACAGCAACAAAGAAACCAAGAGTGCTAGAGGAATGCTGAAAGCGATCGGAAGCTCAACACCGTTCCAAATGCTCATTTGTATTTGTTCCAAGCCGAATGTTCGCAAAATGCCGGCTACTATTGATAGTAATGCGCTTAAGACTAGCCCTGCATAGAGGATAGATAATACGAGAAGGGCTAATGAGCAAAAAAAGCCTTGAATGATTTTTATGAATGTCATTCCTTTTCCCTCCGTATAATTTGCTGCACCTTGGCGTTTTTAGCAATCGAATAGCTTTTTGTATAATAAAGTGTTTGTATATGACAATTATCGCCTACTGCTACAATATCTCCATCAACGATTTCTGCATCTGTATAGGAAAGATGTATTTGTTCACCTTTAATATATTTACAATTCAGCTTTTTCTTTAGAAAAGATATAGATAACGTATCTTTTTCTACATGTATCACATCTGCAATAAGCTTTCCAATCTCATTTCCACCAGACATTTTTAATTGAAAATGTTTAGCCTCTATTTCATTCGCTTGAACAAGACCGATTGCATGAAACTGTTCTGCTTGTAAGTTTTGTTCCATGGTCAACTTCCCAGAACTATCCAATTTTGTTACTCGCCCATTGCGTATATTTAAGCTCCCGGCATTTTTAATCTCATTAATTTCACAAAAATCTTTTATAGAGCATGATCCTGTACTATTTAAAATCTGCGCTTCAACGCGGGAATGAAAAGAACTATGACCATGAGTAGAGATTTTTTTTACGCGTATTTCTTGATGTAAAGTAACAAATCCACGGATATTTAATTGCTCACAGTCTGCTGCTAAGTCTTTAATAGTGCCATTAGTAAGGGTTACTGTACGTAGTTTTTGAATCACGGATAATCACCTCATGTTAATTTAATTAATATATATTTTAATAATTAAAATATATATTAATTAAAGTATATGTCGCTTTGTTTTGTCAAGAACAAAAAATTTGCCATGAGCTTTTATGTATTTTCTGGGCAATAAAAAAAGGATTTCAATTTTATGAAATCCTAAAAAATTTTATTCATTAACTGATTAACCTCACGCAATATTTTTGCCATGTCTATCAGTTTTTCCTGTGGGAACTTTAAAAATAAATCTTGAACCTTTAAGTCACCGCTATTAGTTAACACCATTTTTACAACACGACGATCTTCTTTCTCTCGTATCCGCTCGACAAATTCTAATTTTTCCAGTTTATCGCACATCGATGTAACCGCTCCTGGTGTCACACTAAAGAACTCAGCAATTTCTGTTGCTTTCATACCACTATTAATTTTTAGTTGAAGTAGGAGGACCAGTTGGTTTTGAGATAATGATTCTCCCTCAGATAGGAGATTTACAAACATTTTTGATTTTTGCTGTATTTCAAGCATCTCTTTCATAATGATTTCCACATTGTGCAATTGATCATTTTTTGACATAGTATCACAGCCCATTAAAATATTTAATAGCTAAATTATATAGTAAATAAATAATGTGGGCTACAGCAAACGTTGCTATTGACTATATCGATAACTTCGATTGCTGTTGTAACAAAGTTTGTAATAGAGGTTGATTATATTAATGATATTAACCAGATGAGTGGCTCACCACCATAACGTCTAGTTGATTTCCGTTCCGACTGGGCGCTTTCCTGGGGGCGTCCGATGAGCCGATTCACTCGCAAGGCTCGCTCCAGGGTCTCATCTGTGACGCTAATCCCCAAGGAGTCGCCCAATCTCCACTCCAATCAACTTATATCCATGGCATATGAAAAATTGATTAAAACACGCTCTTATTAAATAAATAGGGCAGATTAATTTCTTGAAAAAAACATATTGTAAGAATATCCCCATTAATAATTTGACTGGATTCAAGATTATGAAATTATTACAATTGCATTTATTTTATAAAAGTATCGCACATCCATTCATAAAATTTTTCCTTCTCTTCAAATTGTGGATAATGTGCTGATTGTTCAAAGGCAATAAATTCTTTTTTATCGGCTTCAATCATATCAAAGTATTTTTTTGCTGCATTAGATGAAGTTTGATAATCATATTTACCCATAACAAAATAGCATGGTAATTCAAGTTTTTTTACTTTAGTAGGTAATGGGTTTTTCATTACTTCCTCTAATAGAGTTTTTTGAGAATAGGATAGCCCATAGTTGTAACGAATCACATCTAATAAGTTATACTCACGACTGAATAACATACTTATGATATTCCCATCAGGGTTATCAATAAGTCTTGAAGATCCACCATATTTTGCAATATACTTCCGTGGAGTAAACGTCTCGCCATTTTCAACTTGTTCAGTTAACCCTTGTAAATATAGAACATCCTCTGCATTACCATCGTATTCAGCTTGCTGAATAACGTAATTCAAACCGTCAATCTCGCTTCCTACTGTATCACTCATCTGTCCAATTCCAACATATGCTGTAAATTTTTCAGGAGCTTTAGAGGCAGCTTGCGTTGCAATAAACGTACCATAAGAATGGCCAATTAATAGTACTTTTTCTTTGCCAAGACGATCTGATATATAATCCGTCAAGGCCAATAAGTCATCTACGAGTAAGTCTGATGAAAGATTAGAATAATCCTCAAAAAAATGATATGATTTTCCGCTTGCTCTTTGGTCGTAATTCACGACCGTAAAATTGTTTTCCAATAAGTTTTGATACTTACTGGCATACGGTATTTCCGAACATCCAGGCCCTCCATGGACAAAAATAATAACGGGATTATCCTTATCTTTGCCACGTATCATAACTTCATGATTACTTCCATTTATCTTTACTTGCTCTAATGCACTTACACTGTTATTACCTTTAATATGGGAAGTCCATGTAGGGAATAAAAGCGCTGTTATGAGTAATACGATTGTAATTATTACAGTATATTTTATAAATTTCACTATCTTTTTCATCTAATTCCCCCTGTGAACATGAAATACAATCGGAATTTTTAGACTTTTTTAGGAAGAGTTGTTGAATTGTACATTTTTCTTTTATAAACATAAAAGTACATGCTAAGGGGCCACCATAGGACTACAAATATTGGATAAAACGCCCATATTACTCCTGGTGAAGAGACGATATTTACTGTAATAAAAAAGATACTGATAAGTACTGTAGCGGTAACAGAGAATGCTACAAACGTTTTTCTTTGTGCGTGGTATAAAGCTAAGGGCCACCAAATTACTAAAAATGCTGGATAAATCGCCCAAGGGTATGGATGGGACAAAATAATATTTAATAAGGAGTAATAAATAATGGTACTTGCACAGCCTATTAGTGCGATTTTTAATGTTTTTGCTTTTTCTTCTAAATACATAAGAATTGGCCACCAGATGATTGGATAAATCGCATAAATGAACCATATATAATCGGGTGAGTATAAATAATTTTCAATGATAAGAAAAGCAATAATCATGGCACTACAAACAAGAGAATATTGTTTATACATTTTTTTAGACATGAAAAATAAAGTAATGGGCCATAGCAACACAAGTAAACACGGGTAAATGAACCAAATCGTTTGAGGTGAGGTCGTATAATTGACGATTCCTAAAAAAAACATTGTCATCAAACTACCAACAATCGAAAAGCTAATAAAGTTCTTCATGTTTTATTCACTCCATTTCTTACGTGACCAAACGAAGTACATAGATAATGGCCACCATAATATTGCGAAAATCGGATAGATTGCCCAAATTGTATGCGGTGTATAGTAAAGATTAATAAAAATAAAAAATGCAATAATTAAGCCACTACCCCATATAGAGAATTCTAAATTTAATTTAGACATGTTTTTCTTTTCGGGCTCCTTGATGTCTAATTCCTTTTTTAAATCCTCAATATCTCCAAACTCCACGATGGCTTTGTTGATGGCATCCTCTTGTTCTTTCCCTTGATCCATCAAATAAAATACTTTTTCTTCAAGATTTTGAATGATTTCTTGTTTCACCATCTCTGTTTCTTTATTACGAGGAATGTCTTTAAAAAGCTCATCAATATGATTTTTTATTTTTTTCATTCTAAGCCCTCCATAAATAAGTCGATAATTTCTTTTACTTCCGACCACTCTTTTACTAGCTCATTTAAATAAGCTTTACCTAATGGGGTAATACGGTAATACTTTCTTTTGCCTCCGTGTGAAACATCACCAAAATAGGCTTCAATAATTTCCTTTTTCTCAAGACGTTGAAAAACTGCGTATAAAGTTGCTTCTTTAATTTGGAAACGATTATTTGTGCGGATACTTATTTCCTGAGAAATTTCATAACCATAACGATCTTTC
Source organism: Lysinibacillus sp. RC79 (assembly GCF_041262405.1). Classification (NCBI taxonomy): domain Bacteria; kingdom Bacillati; phylum Bacillota; class Bacilli; order Caryophanales; family Bacillaceae; genus Lysinibacillus; species Lysinibacillus sp. RC79. The sequence continues at coordinate 126,371 of NZ_JBGCCD010000008.1, read as the reverse complement.
TCTAAAATTAGCCTTAAAATAATGGAATCCAAGTGTCCGCGGATGATGTCACTTCGAACCATAAGTCACCTACTTCTTTTTATTGCTCTATCTGTCAGAGTAATATTAGCAAATATTACTCTACCTGTCAAAGTAATTTTTCCAAATACGTCCAGTTTTTCGCCGAGACATAATGGATTATAGGTTAAAAAATCCCCATTCACTTCAGAAGTAAAAGGGGATTGGGGATATTTATTTATTTATTTATTTAGCATTGAATTGTGATGGTTCTTCGATTTCATAAACTGTTTTCACAGATTTTCGGCACTTTTTATTACATATACAATGCTGCAAGGAATATACCTAATGTTTCTTCATAGATGTCGTAGAATTGGCTGAGTGGAAGCGGATTTGTACCACTACCTAACTCAACGGTAAAGCCGGGTCTGCGGAAGTCCTGAATAAACCAATCTTTATAACCTGCATAACTGCCTGCCGAATTGACAGGCTCGTAGCCACTGACCCGGCTAAACTCATTAACAAGGATTTCTGACTCTGGTGGTTCGAGATTTTCAAACCCCCAATAAATCACTCTACCTTGTGTATGAAACGCAAGAACTCTGGCAAAATCACGCTTCTTTGTTAAATCAGCCATAGCAATCGCCTCTGGCTCGGACAAAGGTCGTTGTCCTCCAAAATCTCTTGGTCCAGGTGTTTTAGGATTTCGTGCATTTTCGAGCTCCCATTTTGCAGGAAACTGATCGTTCAAATCGACACCATTTATATTAGCCTTCCAACCTGAGAAATCGGTGCTACCGTTATTCCAAGTAATAAGCTGATTTCTTAATGCCTCGTCACTAGGTGGTCCTTGAACTACTAAATCGACACCATCGGGATTGACCATCGGAACTATAGAAAGGATTGTTTGCTGGTAAAGTGGGAGTGAAGATAAACCGCGAATTGTACTTTGATTGGTGAGAGAGAGTAGGTAGTCGTTTATAAAAGTTAACATAATCGGAGTTGTAATCCATTCATTCGCATGAAAGGAGCCGTTATAATGTACACGCTTAGGTCCGTTTCCGATTAGAAGCTCTGGAATTTCATGCTGTAAAACAGAATGTCCAATTGTAGAACTTTGTAGAAATGGATAAGCATCGAGTAGCTTTTTGATATCATTCATCATAGTAGTGTAGGAATAATTTTGTTTACCATTGACGATCCTCCATGTGATCCGTTGGGGAATGCGAATTGTCTGTCCAATGTGTAATTGATTTGGATTAAGACCAGGGTTGACAAGCAAGATGGCTACTAATGGTAGATTTCTGCTTTGAGCTATTTGCCAAAAAGTATCTCCTTGTTTGATTTGATAATTGACTGTAACAAACCCCGGAATTCGGATGCGTTGTCCAACCCTTAAAAATGAAGGTTTAATATTTCGGTTCGAATCTATAATTAGTTGAAGAGGTATTTTAAACACTTCACTGAAACGCCAAAGAGAATCTCCTGGTCTTACGTAAATGTCCACATTGTTCTCTCCTTACTATCAATTATGCCTCGGTAAAATGGGCCAATATAAAATATATATGAAAAGAATATAGGAGTTATTAACTTTTAATGGCTCATCACCAAAAGTTGTGGATGATATTTGTTAAAACGTTTATATAAGTTGATTGGAGTAAAGACTGACGCCCCCAGGAAAGCGCCCAGTCGGAACGGAAATCAACCACACGTTAAGCTCTTTTAATGTGAACTTTGTTAAGTATTTGTCGGAAAGAGATTATTCTCTTAACCTAAGCGGAAGAAACTTAGTTACTTTTTGATGTACAATAATACTAGTTATAGAGTTTATGACAGATAAAGGTAGGAAAACAAATGTTAAATAAATTAAAGATAGGTATACGAACGAAAATTACGTTAGGCTATATTGTTATCATATTTTGTTTACTTGCATCAGTGATTATCTTAAATAATCAAATTACCTCTCTACAAAAAGAAAGAAATTATATTATCAAGAAGGATTCAAATATACATACTCTAACAAATCGCATTGAAAATTACATTTTAGATATGGAATCGAGCCAGAGGGGCTATATTATTACAGGTGAATCAAGCTATTTAGAGCCCTATAACAAAGCTAGTGAAAATTGGAAATCTAATTTTAATGAACTTTATCAGCTTTTAGAAAATAGCCCAATACAACAACAGAAGTTAAATGAGATAAAGTCGACAATTGAGCATTGGATTACAACGTCAGGAGAGCCTTCTATTAAATTTAAAAAAGAAAACAATACAGAAGCGTTATGGGAACTCTATAAAGTAGATATAGGCCGTAAAGACATGGAAACAGTACGAGAGCAGTTTGAAACACTCCGTTCAGAGGTAATTGCAACTATGCAAGCCAAAGTAAACGGGTTGGACAAAAGGAATGGTATTGTAACACTTACACTGCTTGGCATACTTGTATTTATTTCAGTTGTTGCGATTACCATTGCAAGTAGTATTTCTCGTTCAATCGTAAAAACGTTAACAGAGGTTACACGAACGATCCAAGAAATCGCTGCTTCCAAGAGCAGTCAAAAAGGAAGAATCCATGTTAGAACAAATGATGAAATCAATGCTCTAGCAGCCGCTACAAATGAGTTGCTGGATGCGCTTGAGAGAAGAGAATGGCTACAGTTGAATATTGCAGAAATTGTCACTAAATATCAAGGCATTTCTGCCATCACCAAATTAGCTGAAACCTTCCTTTCAGAAATAGCGCAAAAAACGCAGTCTTCCCTTGGTGCCTTTTATGTTCGTGAAACTACTGATAATAATATACAGTTTGTAAAAAAAGCTGCTTTTGCGGACGCAAGGGATAACGTTGGAATTGAGAGCTTTAAACTGGGGCAAGGCTTAATTGGACAATGTGCTTTAGAAAAAAGGGTTTTAATTGATAATGATATTCCAGAAGATTTCCGATTAATAAGCACTGGTTTAGGGGAAGTATCACCAAAAGGTATTTTTATCGTCCCTATTATATTTGAAAATGACGTAATAGCTGTCGTTGAATTAGCTACAATGACTGGCTTTAATGAGCTGCAGCAGGAATTAGTGAAACAAGTTATCGAAACCTTTGGATTAACGATCAATAGTGTCCTAGGGCGTATGGAAATTGTCCGTTTATTGAATGAATCAAGAGCTTTGACAGAGGAATTACAAGTACAATCTGAAGAGCTTCAGGCACAATCGGAAGAATTGCAGATCCAAACAGAGGAACTGACAATGATTAATGAACAATTGGAAGAAAGAACAAAAGAGGCAGAGTTAAAGTCGAGAGAATTAGAACAAGCTAAAAAAGAATTAGAGGAAAGTGCGGAGCAGCTGTTACTAAATTCAAAGTATAAATCTGAGTTTTTAGCCAATATGTCACATGAATTGCGAACGCCACTGAATAGCATATTAATTTTATCTGAAATGTTAGCCGAAAATAGCCAAAGCAATTTATCAGAAGAGGAAGCTGAATTTGCAAAGGTTATCCATTCTTCGGGTAGAGATTTGCTTGCATTAATTAACGATATTTTAGATTTATCTAAAGTTGAGGCAGGCAAGCTGGATATTAGCTTTGGTGAGATGAATATGAGTGAGGTTCCTGTACAAATCGAGCAAATCTTTGCGCCTGTAGCAACGAAACAAAATCTACAATTCCATATTTCGATAGACAAAAATGTAGTAGATGTTTTCTATACGGACGAAAAAAGATTCCAGCAAATATTAAAAAATTTATTATCAAATGCCTTTAAATTTACAGAGCAAGGCTCAGTTAATCTTGACATTAAACAGCTTTGCCAAGAACAGTTAACAAATAATATGCAGGATGTTAGTGCCGACTGGTTAGAAATCATTGTTTCAGATACGGGTATAGGTATTCCAAAGGACAAGCATCAGCTTATTTTTGAATCATTCCAACAGGCTGATGGGGCAACTGTACGTAAATACGGTGGAACAGGTCTTGGTTTGTCCATTTGTAAAGAGCTTGCAAGATTACTTGGTGGCTGGGTTTCTTTACAAAGTGAAGAGGGGCAAGGGAGTACATTTACACTGACAATCCCAAGCTTGCCAAATGGAATCGAGGAGCAAAAATACCTTGAACTTGCTATTCAAGAGGTAGGGGCTACTAATGAAGTACATGAGTTAGAAGAGGAAGAGCGGCTATCAGAAGTTCAGGAATTCTCTCAACATGAGATAGAAGTTTTTCAAGGGAAAAATATTTTAATTGTAGACGATGATTATCGTAATATCTATGCGTTAAAAAATGCGCTCGAAAAACGAGGCATGAATATCTTAGTTGCAAAAGATGGAATGGAGTGTTTAGATATTATGCAAGCTAATGATGAAATTGATCTTATTCTGATGGATATTATGATGCCAAATTTGGATGGCTATGAAACGATGTCGATTATACGAAAACAACTGAAGATTACAGATTTACCGATTATTGCTTTAACAGCGAAGGCTATGATAAATGATCGAGACAAATCGTTAGAGGCTGGTGCTTCAGATTATATTAGTAAGCCATTAAATTTAGATCAATTAATATCCGTTTTAAGAGTATGGCTAGTTTCTAAAGGGAGTTCATAAGATGGACCGATTTCCTTTGCAGCAAAAAACGCAGACAGATTTAGAAATTGATTTATTACTTGAGGCTATCTATCGTTTATCAGGATTTGATTTTCGACAATATAATCGTTCTTCTATATCACGAAGAATTTATACTAGGATGAGGATGAATAATATCCCAACGATTTCTCGTGTACTTGAAAAAGTAATTCACGAAGACCGGTTTTTAGAGCAACTATTGAACGATTTTTCTATAAATGTTACTGAAATGTTCCGTGACCCTAGTTTTTTTAAAGCTTTTCGCCAAGAGGTTGCACCGTATTTAAGAGATTACCCTGAAATTCGGATCTGGCACGCAGGATGTGCCACGGGTGAGGAAGTATACTCCATGGCTATTTTGCTACAGGAAGAAGGATTAATGGATAAAGCAGTTATTTACGCTACGGATATGAACGAACAAGTATTGGAGAAGGCAAAAAAAGGAGTATTCCCGATTAACAAAATGCAGGCATATACTAAAAACTATATGCTTGCAGGTGGCCTTCATGCCTTTTCCGAATACTATAAAACAGATGATCAATATGCTTATTTCCATCCGTCACTGTTAAAAGACATTATATTTGCACAGCATAATTTAGTAACAGATCAATCGTTTAATGAATTTCATGTCATTATGTGCCGAAATGTTTTAATTTATTTTTCATCAGAGTTACAAAACCAGGTTCATCATTTGTTTTCCGAAAGCCTAAGTGATAATGGATTTTTATGCTTAGGAGATAAGGAGACACTACGATTTGAAGATATTATTTCAACATATAAAGAAATCGTAGGCAATGAAAAAATATATCAGAAGATAAAGTAAGATAAAAAATGGGCTGATGCCTAAGTTTCTCCACAGTAGAGACTTAGGCATCAGCCCTATCTTAAGTAGTTTACGCCTGTGCCTGAATCATTAATACACACATATCATCTGGTTGATTTTCTTGTTTCTCCTTAGGCAGTAAATTGTCGATTAGACGTTGAGAATAATCCCATTTCGTAGATATTAGCGTTTGTAAATGCTTCTCTGACTCCATTTCATTTGGTCCCATTGCCTCTAACACACCATCCGTATATAAAACAATTTGCACATCCTCATTGTATTGAATGACTTGCTTTTGTACGTCGATCTCATCGAAAAAGCCAACTGCACAGCTCCCTCTATTTAATGGTACGAGTGTTTTTCCATCAACTAGAGCATAGCCAGAAGGATGACCAGCGTTCACGTATTCAATTGTTTTTTGTTCTGTATCTATCACTAAATAAATAGCTGTGAAATAAAAAAGATTGTCCTCTTTTCCGTTTCGCAAAAGTGTCATATAACGGTTTAACTCTTTTATAACTAATTCAGGATCTACTAATTGTTTAACGGCTTCTCTTAGGACAGAGGAGATAAACATACAAACAAGTGCTGCAGGGATTCCATGTCCCATCATATCAAGCAAAATGATGGCGTATCGGTGATCGTCTATTTTATGCCAATAATACGTATCCCCTGCTAAATTAGAAGAAGGAAGATAAGATACCTCTATTTGAATATTAGTGTCGTTTAAAGGAGCATTCAAAAGGCTTCTTTGTACGTGTGTTGCTAGATCTAATTCGTATTGTATTTTCTTTTCTTGCTGAGTATGCCAATCTAATTCAGCTTTTAATCGTAATGCAACTCGAATTCTAGCAAGAAGCTCGGTTTTATTAATCGGCTTTGTAATATAATCTACTCCTCCGACATCAAGTGCTTCTGCGAGCTTGTTTTTATCTTCTAGAGCTGTGACAAAGATAATTTGAATATCTTTTAATCGTTCATTTTGCTTAATACGTTTACAGGCCTCAATACCGTCGATTTCAGGCATCATTATATCTAATAAAATTAAATTCACTGAATTTCCTGTTGAATTTGGTGCATCTAACTGTAAATAATCAAAGAGCTCATAGGCAGATGTTAGAGAAACACAGTTATCATAACCTGCATTTTTTAATACTTTTTCAATTACAAATAGATTGACCTGATTGTCATCTACAAGAAGAATAGTCATAATTATTTCCCCTTAGTCTGTTTGCATTAGTGCAGATTATTTATAAATGTATTAACTTTATTATTATACAAAACATTAGAGAATAACGGTATTTTTATCAATTTGAGGGAGTATCTTAAACGTTTTTAAAATATATGAATGAGTAAAGAGCTAACAAGAAAGAGTCAGCTCTCAAAACTTATATTTCTTTTCAAATTTTAGCCTTTTTAAAGCCACTATAAATATCAAATGCATTTGCGATGATGGCAATAGCAATGCTTACGAATAATATTCGGTCTATAGCAAACAAAATCTTAGCAGAGGTCGTTTCCGTAATTGCCGCGATATAAGGTACAGCGGGACTGTGTATGAGATCTGGGTGAATAGCCATGAGTATAAAAACAATGACCCCTGTGCATTGAAGAAGTGCATTAGCTACGGCGATTAACATTGTCCATTGACCAGTCTTTAATTTCCAACATGTTAAAGCTACACTTAAAACGATACAAAATAAAATGATTGGTGCAAAGGAGAGTAAGACATTCTGATTGAATATAGGCATAACAAATTTTAAGCCGCCTTTATTGTGAGACGTATAGATGCCTAAAAGGCGATTAGCATTGAAATAGGCAAAGGCGAAAATAGCAATGCCTAAGAAACTAAAAATATTATCATTCAGCGAAATAGTTTTTTCTTTAGGAATGATTTTAACTTTTGCTAAATCATCAGGTGTCCATGTTGGATGGCCCTTTATAAGGGGGATTCGAATATTATTTCCTTCAGATCGTTCAATGACAATGAAAGCAACTGTAATCCAGAACAGTACGTAAATGATTACGGAAATAATATTAGCGATAGTTAGAGAAATAGTTTTAATAATAGCAGTCAGGAGTGCACCTTCTCCGTTATAAAGCACAATACTTTCTATCATCTGTACAATAATTGTAATTAAAATTGCCCAGGGAATAACTAATTTTATTGTCCTAATATAAGTGTCAAACACTTTTGGGCCGATTAAAAATCGTGGTGTATCTTGATACTTTGCCGCAACTTCTACAGGATTTCCAAGCTTTTTAAGCACATCCTCTATGTCTGATTCTGAATAATCTTCAGGTAACATATCTTCAATAGTAGATTTTAGTTCTAGACTGGTTTTATCACGCTTATCTTTGCTTATCCTTTTAGTTACTTCATGAATATATGCATCAATCAGATTCACTCTTTCCATCTCCCTTCAATAATTCATGCAGTCCATTCCTTTTTTAGTTGAGCCATATGTGTGCCCAATACATCATATTTCCGAGCTTTACCTTTAGTTGTATCCCACTTCTAATCAACGAGCTAACGCGAATAGTGTACTCAGTTCATTGTTACTGCCGACTTGCTCAAGACGCGGAAAAAGGGTATAGCTATTAAACGGTGTATGCAAAACAATATGCACTTATGTTCCACCTCGTAATTCCTTTGTTTATACATCTAATAAGGAGCTCACCTTAATCACCTCAGGGTTTAATACTGTCAACATACAGTACTATTTGCACGTGGTAATATATGTTATTATCAAAGGCTGAAATTAATGTGAAAAAAATTATGAAAAGAGCGTGCCTTACACTAAATTTAGTGTAGGATGGGGATGTATTTGAAAGTCGTTGAAAAATTATTGAAGGAAGAAGATTTTATACATTTTGTTGATATTGTGGTGGGTGCTTATCCAGGAAGGGTGGGTAGTTTACAGACAACAAAAGAGCAACTAAAGGCACTCTTTATGCACTATCAAAACAATGATGCATCCATTCATTCATTATTATGGGCTATGGGAAGATAACTAACTAGTTGGTGGTATGCGACTCCATGATGTTGAAATGAATCTTAATTTCCTTCATAAACAAGAAAAGATAGCCTGAGAATAAATAGCTTATTGTAATAAAGCAATTCCACCGTATAAAGCTATTGTTCTTTTTTCATAAAAAGTGATGAGCCGACAGGTCGTTCCAGCGGCGTAATGTTAATAATAAAATAGCTTATAATTAATATTAAAATAATAAGTGAATAAATTAAGGTGTTAATGGGATGGTCATGTTCTACGATAATTAATCGAATCATGGCCGTAATTCCTATATATATAAAGTAACGTAGTGGAAAATGATAATTCTCTTTAAAATATTTAATAATCATAGTGATAAATTCAAAATACAAAAAGAAAATAAGAATATTAGCGAGGAAAAGTTTATAGTCTCCGTCATCGTTGTTGAATATTAAAATTTTAAGGAATTGGAAGAGCTCTTTGCAAAGTAGGAAGGATAAAATGAGCGCTAAAAGTACAAGGCAAACATTTAAAAACAATTGTAAAGATTGCGGTACAGCCTTTATTAATTGTAAATAAGTCGAGTTCTTTTGATTCATCGAATTCCTCCAATCTTGTAAATCGTCCTAAGTGAAGATGAAAAACTAAATAGAGAACACAAGTCATATGGTTGATCGTTACCCTTTTATGATTTGAATATAACATTTTATCGTAAATGTATTAGGTTTAATTTGTAAAGGTTTGGTATATATTGGATTATCACCAAAAGCTGTGGATGATATTTGTTAAAACGTATGTTATGTATATAGGTTGATTGGAGTGAAGGCTGGGCGACTCCTTGGGGATCAGCGTCACAGATGAGACCCTGGAGCGAGCCGGCCGAGGAACGAAGGCTAAGAGCATCACATCCTGTGATAACGCCTTCGTGACCAACATCGTGTTGGCCCAAGCGGCTCATCGGACGCCCCCAGGAAGCTTTGCTCTGTGCGAAAGCGAAGCGTCAGCAACAAAGCGCCCAGTCGGAACGGAAATCAACCACACGTTATGGTGATGAGCCTATATAATCGCGAAAGAAAGTTTTCAAAATAAATTAGCTGTATGCTAAAATAGATGTGCATGAATATAAAATTCAAAAGGGGTTTTTAAAATGGCTAAAGCAGCAAAAACAGATGCAAAAATTACACCAGAGCGTTTAGAAGAAGCATTAAACGTACGTGATCGTCTTGTTATCGAGTTACTAGTACAAGTTCTTGATGAAAAGCTTGTAATTGAACGTCCAGTATTACGTGAGCGTGTAGCAAACCTTGTAGACCTTTCTGATCATGATGCAGAATTAAAAGAAACGATCCACGCTGTTATTAACAAGCTATAATTTTAAGGGAAATGCTACGCTTCATTGGTAGCATTTTTTCTTTTGTTGAAAAGGTACATATTGAATACATTCATACTTATAAAAATATAACGATCCCTTATAATTGGCTGTAAACCTATTTTATAAGGGATCTTAAATTTAGTAAAGTAGTACATCACGTAAAACGATCGACTAAATCATGCATGCGCTCTGCCTCTGTGTGTAGCTCTACCGAGGAGTTCATAATAGATGTGATTGCCGACTTTTGTTCATCAATCGAAGCATTAATCTGTTCAGTGGCAGCTGCTGATTGTGTCGCCACGCTAGCTATTTCATTAATGGCATTAATAACGATTAAACGATTTTCAGCCATCTCATGCATACCTTGATCGAGGGAAACAAGGTGCTCTGTAATGTCTTGTATAGAATCTGCTAATATAGTAAATGCATATTTTACTTCGTTAATCGAAATAGCCTGTCCCTGCGAAAGCTGGAGCGTGTGCATCATCTTTGAATCTGAATTGGCTGCATCTATTTCGATACGCTTTAATAAGTTCTTCACGCGGTTAGTAGCTTCATTTGTATCCTCCGATAAATTACGCACTTCTTCTGCTACTACAGCAAAACCTTTCCCATGTTCGCCTGCACGTGCGGCCTCAATACTTGCATTTAAAGCTAGAAGATTAGTCTGTTCAGAAATGGACGTGATTGTTTGTACAACATTATGAATTTCTTCCATTTGGCCGGTTAAACTTGAGAAATTTGCTTTCAGCTCTTCGATGACATTCGTAAATTCATTCGAGTTTTGCTGTAATACTTCTACTTTTTGTCTGCCGTTTTCCTGAGATGTATGAATAGCATTCATATTTTCAGTAATATCTGCGTATTTTTCAGTTGAATTTGAGATGAGTGACGACAATTTTCCAACCATACTACTCGCCATTTCGGCTTCTTCAGCTTGAATAACGGACCCTTTAGATATTTCTGTAATGGCTTGGTGAATTTCATCTGCTGAAGCAGTCGTTTCTTCTGTAATGGCGCTAAGCATTTCTGAAGAAACTCTCATTTGAGTAGCACTTTCTTTCGTATTATGAACCATTTCATGTAAGCTATGTTTCATATTATTAACATTGCTAGCGAGTACCCCTAATTCATCTTTTGTCGTAATCGGAATGTCTTCACCAGTTAATTTTCCTTTTGCAATATCTGATGTCATCACCATAATTCGGCGTATGTATGAAGTCATTTTACCTGAGAAGAACCAATATAGTGTTACACCGATGATTGTTGCAAAAGCAGTCATAGCAAGTGAGTAGTAAAGGACCTTTTTAGTGCCTGCATTAAAATCCATTTCATAGGTACCAGCAGCTATAATCCATCCCCAATGCTTGTCCTTAGCTACATAGGTAATTTTAGGAGCTACTACATCAGGATTTGATGGTAATGCCCAATCATATCGGACATATCCACCGTCTGCATTTGCCTCATCAATCATTTCGCGTACAAAATAACGACCATCACTGGTTTGTAAGTCGGAGATGTTTTGTCCTTCAAGAGATGGGTGAGTTTCCACATTTCCGTCATCTTTAAATGCATAAAAGTAGAAGTTTTCACCGTATTTAACAGGGTTATCAATGGATCTTTTATTATCTTTAAGTTTATGGCCAACTATCTGTGTTCGGGCGCGTTCCTGGGCTTCTTCTAGCGTAAGTTTCCCTTGTTGAACCTCCTCATCCAATTGAGCAATTAATTCAATAATGCCCAATGTACCATTTCTAAGACTTTGTCGACCGACCTCATCAATTTCATTTTTTGCCAAAAAGTAATTGACTGTTCCGACCAGTGCTGTTGGAATCAAAATGACAATAATAGCTAGAAGGACAAGTTTGTTGCGGACTGATGATTTGATCATAGGCAAAACCTCCGTTCTTTTCTGCTTACAAAAGCAAATTGTAAATTTACTAATAGTATAATTATAATATAAAATTTTCTAATTAAATAGAAAATTCTGAAAATAAATAGAAGATATGTCCAGTTTTTGAATGGTTTGGTTGTAGTTGGTTAGAGGTGGAATTAAGCAAAGGAATGAAATACGAATTTTTAAAGTTGGGTAGGGGAGAAAATGAATCTGCTCAGGAAGCATGAAGCAGTGATCGGGTGAGAGGCGAACTTGATCGGGTAGCGTGAAGAAGTGATCGGGTGAGAGTCGAAACCGCTCGGATACCCCAAAGAATTGCTCCGCCAAGAGCCAAAATCGCCCTGATTCCCTGAAGAAACGGCTCCGCTAAGAACCACCAACACTCGATACTTTCGACCCTATATAACACCCAAAATTGCTAGTGGAAAAACGGCATTAATTAAAAAAGACCCAAACAAGAATTTACTCCATTCTTGTTTGGGTTTCCCTAGTTTTTAGTATACTTTATCTCCATTAAAAATAGAGTTTTTTACAATTACATAATCTACATTTCGAATGGCATCTAGTTTATTGCCACCTGCATAGGAAATAGATGATTGAAGGTCTTGCTGCATTTCAACTAAAGTATCTTTGATGCTGCCTTTATGTTCAACATACATCTTTTTACCTTCAACATTTTTACGTTCGCCTTTTTGGAATTCAGAAGCAGATCCGAAGTATTCCTTCACAGTTTTACCTTCGACCTCGATTGTATTGCCAGGTGACTCTTCATGGCCTGCAAATAATGATCCAATCATCACCATTGAAGCACCAAAGCGAACAGATTTTGCAATATCACCATGTGTTCGAATACCACCATCAGCGATAATTGGCTTCGTTGCAGCTTTTGCACACCAGCGTAGTGCAGCTAGCTGCCAACCACCTGTACCAAAACCAGTTTTGATTTTAGTAATACATACTTTACCTGGTCCAATACCAACTTTTGTTGCATCTGCACCAGCGTTTTCAAGTTCACGTACGGCTTCAGGTGTACCCACATTACCAGCAATAACAAAGCTATTTGGTAAATGGTTTTTAATATGTTGAATCATACGAATAACAGCATTTGAATGACCATGTGCAATATCGATTGTAATAAAATCAGGCACTAAATTTGCAGCTGCTAATTCTTCAATAAATGTGTATTCTTCATCTTTTACACCAACGCTAATTGATGCGATTAATCCACGGCCTTGCAGATCTTTGATGAAATCGATACGTGTCTCAGGCTTAAAACGGTGCATGATATAAAAGTAACCGTTTTCAGCAAGCTTCACAGCAAGACTTTTGTCGATAATTGTTTGCATGTTTGCTGGTACAACAGGAAGTTTGAATGTATGGCCGCCTAAAGTTACAGAAGTATCACATTCTGAGCGACTTTCTACAATACATTTTGCGGGAATTAGTTGAATATCCTCATAGTCAAATACGTTATCCATTATAAACACTCCTAAAATACGAATATTTTTTAAGTTTTAATTTAAATCGTTCGTCATTTGGTAATTTACATTATTTTCGAGTAAATGTCAAAGCTTTTATCGAAATAAATAAAAAACTAGCAGGAAAGAACAGGAATTAAGTGAAATATAAAGATGTACTATTTTTCCGTTATAGTATGGGAAGTAGGCTTTATGATGATTTTTTAAAAGAGGAAAAGTAGTTTTTTGATCGGTTTATCTAAAATTTGTATTATTATTTGTTATCCATGTAAAATAGAATTGTTTCGAAAAATGACAAAGGGAGTGTTGGAAATGGCAGTAGAGGTTTACTTAATTTTAAATGGAAATTGTCGAGAGGCTGTATCTTTTTATGAGAAAGTTTTTAATACGAATAAGCCTGAAATTATGACATTTGGGGATTCACCACAAAATCCAAGTTATCAATTACCGGAGGAAGCAAAAGATCTTGTGATGCATACGCGACTTTCGATTTTTGGCAGCACTGTAATGTTCTCTGATACATTTCCAGGTAACCCATTCACGATTGGAAACAATATAACGTTAGCCGTAGTCTCAGACGACGAGGCTCAGATGCGAAAAGCTTTTGACGGTCTTAAAGACGGTGGCAAAGTTAAAATGGAGCTGCAAGAAACGTTTTGGAGTAAATGCTATGGCTCCCTTACTGATAAATTCGGTATTGAATGGCAGTTTAGTTATGAGGAAAATAAATAAAGATCAATTATGCCTCGGCATAAATTGCGTCCGGAATAAGAAGTTAATATTGAAAAGCACGATGTTTGGGAAATCTCCATTAACATCGTGCTTCTCTTTTTAGTATTTAAAACGATTCACATAGCTTTGTAATTCATCAGCCATATCGAGAAGTGCTTTTGCGGCTGTAGCCATTTCCTGCATCGAGGATAATGTTTGTTCGGTTGAAGCGGCAACTTCCTCTGACGCTGCTGCATTTAATTTAGCATGGTCTGTTAGCTCAATAGCAGTTGCAGAAACTTCTTCGACTACTGCTGACATCTCCTGAGCAGATGCAGATATATCCTCCATTTTTGGAGCAATATCGCGTAGACTCTTAATAATGCTTGCAAATTTTCTACTTGTATCTTCTGTTAGCTGTAAACCATCCTGGACATCCGCTGAAGCCTTAATCATTGTTTGAACAGATTTAGCCGTTTCTTGCTGAATGCCAGTAATGAGTGCAGCAATTTGCTCTGCTGATTGATGGGATTGCTCTGCTAACTTACGCACTTCATCGGCGACTACTGCAAAGCCTTTCCCATGCTCTCCAGCTCGCGCCGCCTCAATAGCAGCATTAAGGGCAAGCAGATTTGTTTGATCTGAAATAGCGCTAATAATTTCTAAAATAGAACCAATTTCTTTCGTTCGATCATAGAGAGATTTAATCATCGTATCCGATTGTGTCACAGATTCATGAATAGAAACCATTTGATTAACAGTTTGTTCTACTGCTTGACCACCTTCATCGGCCAATTTGATAGCATAGCTCGATAAATCTGAAACCTGCATAGAGCTATCAGCAACCTCGACGACTCCTTTTGCGATTTCCTCAATAGAAGCAGCATTTTGGTCAATACCTGTAGTTTGTTTTTCTGTACTGATAGCAACTTGTTGCATAGCTTCTGTAACTTGCTCTGAAGCAGCTATATTTTGTTCGGCATTCGCAGATAATCCTTGCGCAGAAGTCTGTACGTGTTGGGAGCTTTGATCAACGTTACGAATAAGTTTTTTTAAGTTAACCTTCATTGCGATAAAGGCTTCCCCAAGCTGTCCAATCTCGTCTTTAGAATGAATGTCGATAAACTCTGTTAAATCGCCCTCGCTAATTTTTATAGCGCTTTGTTTAAGTCGATTGATCGGATTAACGATCGATTTTATCATGAATAGCATAAAAATAATGCCAAAGATAATAGAAACAGCGATGATTATTAAGTTGATATTAAAGGTCGATGCAGCGGCACTTGCAGCCTCAGCCGTAAACATTGTACCCACAACTTTCCAGCCTGTTAGCTTATTTGTAACAAATTGTAGCTGACGATCTTTTTCTATAATGCTACCACTATCTTGTTCATAGATTTTAGTAATATAACTTTCTGTTGCTTCAGCACCACTTTCTTTATCTGGTTGGGCGATATAAATTTTATTGCTATCTAAAAGTGAAGCAAAGCCAGTTTCTCCAATGCGTATATCATTCGTGATGGTACTTAGTGTAGATATATTTAAATCTAACCCTATTACCCCAGAGCCATCTGGTAAAGCTTGAGTAATCGTAAGAACGATATCACCTGTAGTCTGTGTAATGTATGGAGCCGTAATAGAAATTTGGTTTTTGCTATCTAAAGCATGCTTATACCAAGGTCTCGTACGAGGGTCAAACCCACTAGGGTATTTTTGAGCAGGCTCATCCAGTAGTCTGCCATCAGAAGTTCCGATATAAATCAGTTCCACCTCTGGATGCATGTTCATGTATTCGTGGAAAAGAGATTTAAGTTCTGTATTTTTGCCTTCTTGTAAAAAAGATTGATTGAGCTTTTTTGAAAAATATTGAACGTCCTTCACTTTTGGCTCAATCGTGTTGGTAATATTCGTATTAAGCATGCGCACACTCTCGGTTGTGCTTGCTTGTTGTTCTTTCGAAATTTGCTTTCCAGCACTTTGGTAAGACACAATTCCAATTAACAGTGTTGGGATTAGAAGCATTGCTAAAAATGAAAAAATGAGCTTTTTCCTTAAACTTAGTTGTTTCACTTGAATTATCCTCACTATAATTTAGTATTTTATACTTTGTCTTATCACCGAAAATCGAGGAAATAACGCCTTCGTGACCAACCTCCTGCAGCTGCCGCTTCGCTTTCGCACAGACAAAACCCGGTCGGCTGACGTTTCGCTTTCGCGCAAAAAACATCTGTTATTGCCGCTACGTTAGCACTACGCTTTCGCACAAAAAACATTTATTACCCTAAGAGGCTCATCGGATAATCGACGCCCTATGTTATGGTGAAAAATATACACTTTACGGATTAAGGTAAATAATAGACAACTAGGCTTATTTTATCAAAAATAAAATAAAAGTTAAGTATTTTGTAATAACTGTTCATTAATTGTAGATATCAGAAACTAATATTTTGAAATTCCCCTAAAAACGATAACCATTAGATGACATATAAAGCTACATTTTGATGTATACTAATGCTCAAAAGAGGAGGGAATTGTTTCATGATTCGACAAATTGGACAGGTAATGTTATATGTAAATGATCAGGATACTGCCGTGAAGTTTTGGACAGAAAAAATTGGATTTGTAGTAGTTGCTGACCAGGAAGAGGGCGGAGTACGTTGGATTGAAATTGCTCCAACTAAAGAAGCTCAAACTACCTTTGTTCTTCACAGTAAAGAAATCATTGCAAAAATGCAGCCGGAATTAAATTTAGGGACACCTTCTATTATGTTTTATGCAGATCATATAGAAAATTTATATCAGGATTTTCAAGCAAAGGGCGTAAAAGTAGGAGATTTAGTAATGATGCCAATGGGTAGGGTTTTTAATTTTGCTGATCACGAAAATAATTATTTTGCATTGGTAGAAAAATAAATCTTATAGTTACATGGATGTCTTATCAGTAGAAAAAGTTAACGGGGAATCTGTCCGATTTCAATTGTTCTGTGCTGAAATCGGGCAGATTTTTTTCTATATAAGTGCGTTGAATTGCAATTTACTTTAAATCTTCTCCAAAAATCCCTACAGTTTGACGGTCAACTATAAATTCATGGCCATCCCATTTCAAAATATTTTCTACATAACCTAATCCATCGGCATGAAATCTGCCTGCGATAGCCTGATAAGCTAAAATCTCATATATTCCATCACGTTCATAGTCTACTGGATACAATCCGCTGATTGGATCTACCCATCCTTCAATAGGCTGCTTTAGTGTACCGTCTTGATTATAAATTTCCGCTAAATAATCTGTACCCTTGTATTGTAAATCGATGATATATTGCTTTTTGGGATTCATGCTACGAACGGCTACTTTGTATTGGTTTTGATAATTAACGGTGTACTTTAACTTATTATTAAATGATTCTGCATCAAAAATCGAGCGTATTTGGCCGTTTATTGAGGCAAATATTTCACCGTTGATAATACCTCCACTACCTCCTGTGTCAGAAATAGCTAAAATATCTTCTAAATGATTGCCGGTAAAGTCACCTAAAAATATAGTTGGGTTATAGCCAATGCCTTGTTTTAGTATTATTTTTTCGAATTGGTGCGATTGTCCGTAAAAAATAGCAAGCGTTAGGTTTTTCCACAAAGGGCTATCTGGAGTTTTAGTCCCCATCAAAAGAACAGTTTCAAGTAAGCCATCACCATTAATATCTCCAAATTTCGTCTGAATAACCTGAGGGGTCATAGGTGAAATAGCCATATTATTCAAAGATGGATTTATATTATTAGTCATACATGCACCTCTTTCTTTAGTTTTAGCATATGTTGTAAACATGGCTTGGTGAAAAAAGAAGACATGTTAGTAATGAATATAAAACTTATAAAAAAACTTATGATTAACCCATTGACATTTTTAATTGCGAAAAGTATGATATATGTCAACGAATCAGAAAATTCAGTACCAATCATCATCTCTCTACTAAAAAGTAGGTAGAGATTTTTTTACAACATTAATTCTTAGTAAATATATATGTTTTATACATTTTGGGAAGAAGGAGATTTTCTTGAAGGATTTATTTATTAAAACAAAGCAGCAGCAGTATTGGCTAGATCAGCTAGCATCTATTTCTGAGTCAATCAAGGCCGAGGCTAAAGAGGTAGATGAACAATCTCGGTTTCCATTCGAAGCACATAAACTACTTTTGCAAATTGGTTATCCAAAACTAACTTTACCGAAAGAATATGGCGGTGAAGGATTATCAGTCTATGATATGGTACTCGTTCAAGAAACGTTAGCAAGCTATGACGAGAATGCTTCACTCTCACTAGGATGGACATTGGGTGTTGTAGGCGAACTATATGAGAAAAAGCTATGGACAGACGATTTACTAAGTTCATTTGCTCAGGAAATAAAGAACGGTGCCATTATAAATAGGGCTGCGAGTGAAGCGGCAACTGGTAGTCCAACACGTGGAGGGCGACCAGGAACAAATGCTGTGACAAAAGAGGCAGGTTGGCTCTTAAATGGACGTAAAATCTTTACGACAGCCTCCCCGGTACTAGATTACTTCTTAACATCAGCGTGGATTGAGGAGAAAAATCAAATTGGTTACTTCCTTATTCATAAAGATGCCCAAGGGCTTTCAATTGAAGAAAACTGGGAAATGTCTGCAATGCGAGGCACAAGCAGTCATGACCTAGTTTTAAAAGATGTGATAGTCCCTTCAAATCATTTAGTAGAGTTACCGGGTCACCCAAGTGGTGGCAAGATAAATGGTTGGATTCTACATATACCAGCAACATACTTAGGGATTGCGCAGGCAGCTCGTGATTATGCACTGCATTTTGCCAATCATTATCAACCTAATAGTTTAAATGCTCCAATTAGTACATTACCAAATGTGCAGCAACTTCTAGGTGATATTGAATTGAAGCTATATCAAGCGCGCTTTGTACTGTATGGGGTTGCCGAAGCTTATGATGACCCAGCTAGACGTGAGCTTTTGGCAAATGAAATGGCAGTTGCTAAGCATACGGTAACAAATTTGGCGATTGAAATCGTCGATAAGGCAATGCGTGTAGTAGGAGCTAAAAGCCTACAATTAACAAATCCATTACAGCGCTACTATCGAAATGTTCGTGCAGGACTTCATAATCCACCGATGGATGATATGACAATTATTAAATTGGCAAAGGCAGCAATTGAACAACAAAAATCGACTGAATAAGGGGAAATGATATATGTTTAAACAAAAGAAAAAGATTTTTCAACTGGCAGCAATCGGGTTGGCTTCACTTGCTATTTTAGCAGGCTGTAATTCAGGTGAAGCTTCAGATAAAGGCTCAGAAGATGGCGTGAAAGTACGTACAGTGAAGGTTGCATTTGATCAGGCGTCTAAGCCTATTAGTTATATTGATGATAACGGAAACCCAACAGGCTACGATGTGGAAGTTATGAAGCTAGTGGATGAGATGCTACCTGAATATAAGTTTGAATTTGTAGGGACAACTAGTGATGATTTACTTATTGGTGTTGAGCAAGGGAAATATCAAGTAGGAATAAAAAATGCCTTCTTTACGCAAGAACGTACAGAAAAGTTTATTTTCCCT
The DNA here is from genome assembly GCF_041262405.1 of Lysinibacillus sp. RC79. Classification (NCBI taxonomy): domain Bacteria; kingdom Bacillati; phylum Bacillota; class Bacilli; order Caryophanales; family Bacillaceae; genus Lysinibacillus; species Lysinibacillus sp. RC79. The sequence goes on along the minus strand of NZ_JBGCCD010000008.1, from coordinate 106,882 downwards.
AAAGAATTTTTAGGCTTAAGTAGTGCGGGTTTAGTATTACGTAAAGAAGATGAAGGTATAAAAACATTAGCTGACTTTGCGAAAAAAGGTTATTCATTAGCACCAATTGCTGCGAATAATGCTCAATACACAATTATTGATGAATATAATAAAGCCAATCCAGACAATCAAGTGAAATTACAGGCTGGAGATGCATTTACTGTCGATGTTGTGCAATGGGTAAATGAAAAACGTGTCGATGGTGGTGTGATGATTGAAGGTCCGTTTAAACAACAAGTTTTAGCAGAAAATGGCCCATATCATAATTTAAAGGATGACGTAGTTTACAACGAATTTGCCGTTATTAAAACATGGCCGTTGTTCAATAAAAAGGAACAAGAATTTGCAGATGCTTACGATAAAGCTATAGCAAAAATTAAAGAGCAAAAGAAAACAAATGAATTAAGCACTAAGTTTTACGGTCGAGATTTATTTGAAGTGTTAGAAACTGTGAAGCGCTAATAGGCGGTAGCTGATCAAAGGAGATGCCTCTTTGAAAAGAAAGTGTTAGCAGCTACTACCAAATAAAAGGCTGTTGAGTCAGTATACTCAGCAGTCTTTATTAATAAAAAGAGAATTATTGTATCAGGTGTGTTGATTAGGGAAAAATGTTTGTTAATTATTGGGTGAAAAAGGGATTTTTTTGTTGATAATTTGCCTTATATATGAGCATATTTAGCTGATTGTAGTGAAGGGCTACTTGACTCCCGCTCGCCCGCAGGAAAGCAAGTAGCCCGTAACGGAAATCAGCGCCTTCTACTTAATTTTAGTAATTAAAAATAGCTAATCAACACACCTCTTATTGTACATTTATATAAAAGTTGGTGAGGAAATGGAAAAGTATTTTGATGCATCATACATTTGGAACTCAATTCCTGTATTATTGCCGTTTTTAAAAGTTACCTTCTTAATTGCAGGGTCTTCCATTGTACTAGGCACAATATTTGGCTTACTATTAGCGGCTGCCAAGTTAAGTTCAATAAAATTACTGCAAAAATTGGCGAATTTATATACTACGATTATGCGCTGTACACCATCTATCGTCTTATTATTCCTCGTATATTATGGTGTTCCAGCGTTAGCGGAAAACTTCGGCATAAATCTCCATTCAATCGATACAGCCATTTTTGTAGTCGTGACATTCACTTTACAATTTGCAGCGATTATGTCAGAGGTTATTCGTTCTGCCTATTTAGCCATAAATAAAGGGCAATTTGAAGCGGCTGTTAGTGTGGGATTGACGCCATTTCAAGCCTATCGACGTATTGTTTTCCCACAGGCACTCGTGATCGCTTTACCGAACTTTGGGAATGGAATGATTGCGTTATTACAAGAAGGGGCGCTCGCTTATACAATCGGCTTAATTGATATTGTAGGAAAGGCAAATTTAATTATCGCAAGTAATATTAATGCACATGCATTAGAAATATATATTGCTTTAGCGATTGTTTATTGGGTGCTGTCGATTATTATTGAAAAATTCTTCGCTATGTTAGAAAAGTTCTTTGGTAAGGGGAAAAAGACATTAGAAACAACGTAAGGAGGCGTAACCATGAATTATCAATTTTTAGTTGAAACATTTTTTGTTGCATTATCAGGTGTACCTATCGCACTCCTTGTGACAATTGTTGCTATGCTTGTTGCTCTACCACTTGGCTTTCTACTAGCACTAACACGGGTCAATAAAATCCCGGTGATCCATCATATAGCAAAAATTTATGTCTCCTTTGTCCGAGGTACACCTATAATCATTCAAATCTTTATTATTTATAGTAGTATCCCGTTACTACTTAAAATGATTTTTGAAAAATATAATATTGCCTATGATATTTATAAAATCAATCCGATTTGGTATGCATTTATCGTCTTCGCATTTAGTACAACGGCAATTTTAATAGAGGTATTTCGTTCTGCTTTAAGTACGATTGAAAAAGGTCAGCTAGAGGCTGCTCATGCAGTAGGCTTATCAACATTTCAAGCTTATCGCCGTATTATTATTCCACAGGCTTTAGTAGTAGCTATGCCTAATATTTGTACGGCTACAGTCAATCTCATTAAAGCGACGTCTTTAGGCTATGCAATGTCCTTACCTGAAATTACATTAAAGGCTAAGGTAGCTGCAAATGTTGGCTACAATTACGTAGAAGCATATATTGATATTTTCATTGTGTACTTAATTTTATGTAGTACGGTTGAATACATTTTTAAACGATATGAAAAACATTTAAGTAAATTCAAAGTGGCAAAAGCCTAAGGGGTGAACGAGTATGTTAGAAATTAAAAATATCCATAAATCATTTGGTGACAATGAAATTTTAAAGGGTGTCGATTTAGCTATTGATAAAGGTGATGTTGTTGTTATTTTAGGTCCCAGCGGCTCAGGAAAAACAACATTATTACGTTGCATTAACTTTTTAGAGAAAGCTGACCAAGGACATGCGACATTTGGTGATATCCAAGTAGATTTTCAAAATGTGAAGAAGAAGGACGTACATTCCATTCGTCAACGTGTAGCCTTTGTATTTCAAAACTATAATCTTTTCACGAATAAAACAGCGCTAGAAAATGTGACAGAAGGGCTTATTATAGGACGTAAAATTCCAAAGGCAGAAGCGATTGAAATTGGCAAAAAGGCGCTTGATAAAGTAGGCTTATCAGAAAAATATGATTCCTATCCAAGTCAATTGTCTGGAGGTCAGCAGCAGCGAGTTGGTATTGCGCGAGCAGTAGCGTTAAATCCTGATATTATTTTATTTGATGAACCGACTTCTGCGCTTGATCCTGAACTAGTAGGAGAGGTCCTTCAGGTTATGAAGAACATTGCAGCAGAAGGAACAACGATGCTTGTTGTCACACATGAAATGGGCTTTGCAAAAGACGTAGCAAACCGTGTGATTTTTATGGACGGTGGTGTCGTTGTAGAGGAAGGAAGCCCTCATGATATATTTGTTAATCCGAAAGAGGAGCGCACGAAGAAATTCTTAAAACGTGTTATTCCAGAGGATTATACGTACTACATTTAAAGATGATAAAAGAAGAGAATCTGCAAGCCTTCCATGGAAGCTTGCGGATTCTCTTTTTTGAAATTAAAGCTTTAAAAAATGTGTTAACTCATTAATTGAGTAGATATGCAATTCGTGCATAGCTCGTGTACAAGCTGTATAGAAATAATTACGTTCTGTTTCTCTAGAATAATTAGCTGCGGAAGCATTGTATAGCAAGACAGCGTCAAATTCAATTCCTTTTGCCATATAAGCTGGTAACAGTAAAATACCTTTTTTAAATTGTGTTGTATGATGGGTAATGAGTTGAATATCTACTTGGTCTTTCATTTTATCAAAAACCTTCGTACACTCTTGCTCTGTTTTACAGATGACTGCAATCGTTTCGAAATTTTGGGACAAGTTGTTAATCTTTTCGACAAGCTGTTCAATTAAATCTATTTCATTCGGAACAATCGTAATAGTTGGTTCTGGACCAGTTCTATTAAAGGCTTCTACTTTGGCGTCCTCATGTAAAATCTTCGAAGTAAGGTGGATAATTTGTTTTGTTGAGCGATAACTTTTCGTTAATATCATTTTTTCTACTTGTTCACCATACAATTGTGGTGTCAGCAGTGAAGGGTTTTTAAATGTATGAGGATGGATAGTTTGATGTCCATCACCCAATATAGTCATACGTGCACGTGGGAATAATTGTTGTAATACAAATAGCTGAAATGGAGAATAGTCTTGTGCTTCATCGATTAAAACATGACGAATCATCGTATTTGTTCGTTGACCTTCTATTTTGTCCTGTAAGTATAAAAATGGAGCAGCATCTTCATACGAAATAATGCGCTTTGCTAAGTTAGGGAGTGTATGTTGACAGATTTCTTCCCATTGGTCGGGTAAAAAGTTCTGTAAGTGCTGATGAATAGTGTTGTTCATTTCAAACAATTGACGATAAATGCCTAACATATGAACGAACTTTAATTGTTTCACAGATTGACGAAGTGGCTTGAACTGCTTTTTGACAATTTGGATAGCTATTTTCTTACGCTCTTGCTCAAAATCATCAAAAGTGTTTTCTGAAAAACGACCTTCCTGTAAAAGCTCGCTATAGGTTTTTGTATACTCTTCAATGTCTAAAAGTTCACTAGCTTCTTCCACCCATTCTTTCGCTCGTTCTGCTTTTTCAATTTTCGATAATTGTTGTAATAACCATTCTTTTACCAACTGCAGTCGATTTGGGATAGGAATTGTGGAATTGAACGAATAAAAGTATTCAGCAATTTCTTGAGCTGTAATAATTCTTTCTCCGCGGAAAACAATATTTTTAAACAACAAACCTTCATGTGCAAGGTGCTCCATATATTTGTCCATCAATTCTCGATATTGGAGGCTAGCTTTAAAAGAAATAATCGTAAGCTTCGTTTGGTAGAGCGAGTCATCTTTCTCTGTTAAAAGTGACTCCAATTGTTCATAAGGATATTCCAATTGGAACTGTCGACCTAAACGTTTTGTTGCATATTCAGAGAAGGTTAATTGCTGCATATTATCTTCACCTAAATCCGGTAAAACGGTATGAACATATTGATTAAATAGCTGATTAGGTGTAATCAATAAAATTTGATCTGCGGTAATTTGGTCTCGATAATGATACAACAAATAAGCAACACGTTGGAGAGCAACAGCCGTTTTTCCACTACCCGCGACACCCTCTACTATTAGATAAGGCGTGTGGACATGTCGAATAATTTTATTTTGCTCTGCTTGAATCGTTGCTACGATGCTACGGATATGTTCGTTCGCATTTTGAGCGAGTATATCAAGTAATAAATCATCACCGATCGTTAAACCTGTATTAAACATCGATTGTAATTGGCCATTTTTAATGATAAATTGCCGTTTTAAAAGCATCTCACCTTGGATTTCTTCAGTCGCCGTTTCATAAGTAGCTGGGCCAGGCGTGAAATCATAATACATACTTGATATCGGGGCTCGCCAATCATAAATTAATATGTTTTCGTTCTCTTCATCCATTAAGGTTGCTACACCGATATAAATCTTTAAAGGTTCGTTATGGCCATCCTGTAAAAAATCAATGCGAGCAAAATAGGGTGATTGCTGTAAACGGTCGTAAATTTTTACATCCTTGATGACACGTTGCTGAGCATGCTGGGAATCAGATAAGAGCTCTGCCTGTTGTTTGATAGCATAAAAGGTTTCGTCTATATCCTCAGGCGTATCTAAATTCACTCTAACGTCATCCCAAAAGGTTTTCTTTAATGTTAAAACATTGTCTTTAACAGCCTTTTCTTTTTGTAGTAACTCCTCTTTTTTGTGACCAACTGTGTTTAAACAAAGAACAAGATACTGTTTTTCTTCTGTCCATTCATATTGCTTTTCCAATGTTACTCACATTCCTTTCAATATGGATTTAGAATCGGGAAATTTATCATACAGCTAGTTCAGAAAGAAGTATAGTCTAGTAATTTTGGCAAATTTATGATATAATAAAGTTATAAGAGAAAATCAATTTTTTAATAAAAATGGCGGTTCCACAAAAGTTGGAACGGCCGTTTTTTTGCAGCCTGATTTCTGATTTCTCCCCTCTTAAGCATGTGACTTTTTTTATCATAATGTGAGGTTGATTTCCTGACTAGGCGCTTTGGCTAACAGATGTTTTTTGCGCGAAAGCGTAGCAACAGCATGATGTTGGTCACAAAGGCGTTCTCCTATTTGCTTGCTCTAAGGTCTCATCTGTAACGCTGATCCCCAAGGAGTCGCCCAACTTCCGATCCAATCCAATCCAATCAACTTATATTCATGGTATACGTTTTAACAAATGTCATACCTAACTTACATCATTTTAACCCTCGAACCTCAAAAAAATAATCTCAGTACTTTAAAACTAAGCTGATGGTTAATTTTTGATAAATAAGAAGAATGGGGGTTAATCGTTAACTAAAGAATATATTTTTATAAATGATATAGACACTTGAAAGGGGATGAAGAAATGAAGGTGATTTTTACGGTTCGGTTACCCGGAAGTGATACGAGTGCGTTTGTTAAGGGGTTAACAAAAAGCGAAAATGCGTTTATTCTTTCAAGTGATGCCATTCGTCAAGAATTATTTGGTGACGCTACAAGGTAGAAATCGCGAATGATATTCTGTGGTTTGTGTGAGTGTTTGAATGTGGCCAAAAGTCAATTTGTTATTGTTGGTGCGACAAATATCGAACGGAAACGCAGGGTATTTGCGCTAGGTAAATTGTCTAGTGGTGTGGAAGTTGCATGTTATTATTTTGATATACTATATGTATTGTGTGTATCAAAAAATCAACAAAGAAAGAGAAAGTTCCGATAGTGATAATGGAAAAAATGAGAGGAAATTTAGAGTTTCCGATATTGGGGGAGGGGTTTGAAGAGGTTCATATTGTACATGAAGCGAGCTTGTATGAAATCTCAAAAGGGCAATTTATTTCACTAATCCAGAGCCGACCCACATATGAGGAGCTTTTTATAAATATATGAATGAAAACAGTCCATTATGCATCTGAACTGGGGATTGAAACGGTAGCTGTATTATATCGAAGCATTTTCGATGAAGAAAAAATAAAGAAGATGTTTACAGGGAAATCACTTCTAGGGGATGAGTAGGAAGGGGATGTTATTAGAAATGCGGCCGCCTTCCATTATGATGAGTTTCGATATAATCTAGGGAAATTTGTGAGACAGAATCATGTTCGAACAAGCGAACGTAGGTTAAATGAAGAAGTAAATTGAAATAAGCTTTATTTGAAAAGATTGAATCTACTATAAAACAAAAGGACTGAGAACAATGTAATTCTTTAACATGAAATTAATAATATATAATAAATATGAGGAAGTATGCAATGGCAGCGAGTCCCTTTGCTGAATAGGGACTTACAGGTTCGATTCCTGTCAACCTCACTAAATGAAAAGGCATAATAGAATTTATTCCCTCTAAGTAGACAATGTAAAAAGGATACTTAGGGGGTTTTTCTATGAACAGGAGCTTCGTGGGAAGTATTACATTTTTAAAAAAATAATTTAGTATAGCTTATCTTTTAGACGTTTTCCTCAAAAACTAAACGCACTCCCGTTTCTCACTTTTATTATTTAATTTTTTTAGATCGGAATGGAGAATAGCAAAATCGTACTATACGTCATGGAAAACATGATATAAGATAAAATATAGCAATTATTATAAATAGGAGGTAAAAATGGTGAGAAGTGGTTATTCGTCGATAATTAGTATTTTAGCATGCTGTTTTTTACTTCTGCTACCGTATACAGCAAGTGCCCATCCAGGCAGAACTGATAGCAATGGAGGACATACCTGTCGAACTAACTGCGCAAAATGGGGATTAAAAAATGGAGAGTATCATTATCATAATGGCGGTAGTGCATCCAACGGTAGTAGTGGTGCATCCAGTGGTAGCAGTAGTACATCAAAGCCTGCCCCAACAAAATCTGTAACCTCAACGCCAGAGCCAAAAGTGGATGAGGATCAAGTGAAGGCGGAAAGCTATTACACAACAGCAACGGATTTATATAATAGTGGAGATTATAAGAAAGCTATTACTGAACTTGAAAAGATTTATGCATTGAATAAAAGTAGTAGTAAGACAGATAGCCTTATTCAAAATTCTATGAATGCTATTTATCAGTTGGCTGAATCTAAGAGTAATACAGGGGATTATTCAATAGCTAAAGATTATGCGATTTATATAAAAGAAAATCGACATGCTGGCGACGAGATTAAGCTAAAGGCTAATGGTTTATTAAAACAAATAGAAGAGAACGAGAAAATCAATGAATTGCTTAATAAAGCAACAAATGCTAGAGATGAAAAAGATTACGAAAAAACTTTCGGCTTTATCCAAGAGGCTCAGAACATAAAAGATTTAGATAAAATTAAATCTTTTTATAATGAAACGGTAGAGTCTTTAACGAGTGATGCAGAAGAAGCATTTCACCAAAAGCAGTATGGGGATGCTAAAAAGCTTTATAAATTATTGGTCAAAAAAACAGAAACGCCAACATTAATCTCACAATATCAAAAGAAAATTCAGCGAATACAAGGCGAACAATTACTACAAAAAAGTTTTGATATTAAGACAACGGATTTTGAAGGGACGTCTCTTTTTAATCATTTAATGGAAGATGAAAACAACTCACCTTATGATGAAAATATTGTAAATATATTAAAAGACTCCTTACATGAGGGTACAGATAATGCTAGGAAATTTATATTTAATGTTAACATTGAAGAATTGTTAAAAGGGGGAAAGAAAGATGCTGCATAAATCAGAATTAAAACTTAGAACCCCGATTTTTAAAACAGCTTGGTTTATGTGGTTTTGGTTAATTATTTTTCCTCCTTTGGGTGTATTTCTTATGTGGAAACAGGGACGGCTTACTAAAATGAAACGTACTATAGCTACCGTAATAGCCGGTGTCTACTTTGTCTCTCCGATGATAATTGGAATGGCAACAACGCTGCCTCTTTATAATAATCAAGAAGAATTTATAGAGGTATTCAATAAAGAAGTAAAAAAACTGGACTTCTCATATTCTCTTGAAAATATAAAAAAAGAAGAAGAAACAATTACTTCGAAGTTGGGTAAGGATATTACTTTAATTGAAAATATTGATGAAAAAGGCGCAGTACATGAGTTGGTTATGGTAGGGCAAGGCGAAGGAATGGATATCATACTTTCTATGGGATTGTTAATTGGTATGACAAACCTCGACTTAAACCAAAACGAGATAGGCGCTGTTTTGAAGGATTTACGTTTATTTGACGAAAGTTATGAATATCAAAAGAATGAAACAACTGTAGAGAAAAATACGATTCGATATAATTTAAAATATGATCAAGCTGCTGGTGTAATATTTAGTGTTTCAAAAGTGAATTAATATATATAACTAATGAATATTTCAGTAAAAAAAGTGCGAGCAACTAGCCCGCACTTTTTTGAAAATTATTTTGTATAGTTATCGAAATAACCTTGAATATAAATCATCGGTGTTCCTTTGTCACCTGAACCTGAAGTTAAGTCTGAAAGAGAGCCAATTAGGTCTGTTAAACGACGAGGCGTTGTACCTTGAGCAGCCATTTTCCCAGTTAAATCTTCATCTTTGTTTTGGATATACTCAGAAATTGCTGCTTTTAATTCTTCTCCGCGAAGATCCGCAAAATCGTTATCTGCTAAGTATTTTAGTTTTACTTCGTTTGGCGTGCCATCTAATCCAGCAGTGAAAGCTGGTGAAACAACCGGGTCAGCTAACTCCCAAATTTTACCTACTGGATCTTTGAATGCACCATCACCATAAACCATTACTTCAACTGTTTTACCAGTAGCTTCTTTGATTTTTTCTTGGATGCCATCAACAATCGGTTGGCAAGTATGTGGGAATAGTTTTACGCTATCTTCAGTAGCTTTATTTGAACCAAGTAGACCATACTCCGCATTAAAGCCAGAACCATTATTAGATTCAGATAAAATATTATCAAGACTGTATACTTTTTCAGCGCCATTTGCCATTAAAATACGTTTTGTACGTAGGCGTGTATGAATATCACAAGTTAAAACACTCTTCGTAAAATCTAAAATTGTTTTTGGGTTATTTGAAAAAATAACTTCACAAGAAGCGCCTTCAGCTTCGATTAGTTCTTTATAATATTCAATATAATCTACACCTGTAAATGTATGTTTTTTATAGCCGAAATGCTCACGGAATTCAACTTCAGTTAAAGTATCTGTCCAAGGATTAATCCCTTTTACATCTAGCTCATCGATATCAACTAGGTGATTCCCAACCTCATCTGATGGATAGCTAAGCATAAGAACAACCTTTTTTACGCCTTTTGCAATACCACGTAAGCAGTTAGCGAAACGATTACGGCTTAGAATTGGAAAAATAACACCAACAGTATCATCACCAAATTTAGCAGCTACGTCAACTGCGATGTCATCAATGGATGCATAGTTACCTTGTGCACGCGCTACGACAGATTCTGTTACTGTGACAATGTCACGATCTTCAATGGAATAGCCTTCAATCTTTGCTGCATTTAATACTGTATCAACAACGATTTGCTCAATATTATCGCCTTCGTTAATAATCGGACCACGAAGACCTCTTACTACTGTACCAACTACACGTTCCAAAATAATCTCTCCTTATTAAATAGGTAAATGATGTTAAATAAAACCAATATGGTTTTACTATACGCCCCTTTAGTGATATAAGTAAAATTAATAGTTCGTATAATAGCTATAAGGGGTGCTTATATGATAGGGAAATTAGATTTATATCGCGTTTTTAGTATTGTTGCTAAAAATAATAGCTTTTCAAGTGCGGCTAAAGATTTATATATGACTCAACCAGCTGTTAGCCAAGCCATGATGCAATTAGAAAAGGAGCTAGGTACACGTCTCTTTAATCGTACACCTAAAGGGGTGACGTTAACAACTGAGGGTAAACTTTTATATGAGTATACAAATTCAGCGTTAGGCCTTTTAGATGCTGGTGAGGAGAAGTTGCTAGAATTCAAAAATTTAACAACAGGTCAGTTGAAAATTGGAGTAGGGGACACTATTTCTCGTTTCTTTTTAATGCCTTATCTAGAGACGTTTCATACAATGTATCCAAATATAAAATTACAAATGTTAAATGGAACGACTTCGGAAATTTGTAACTTTATTAAATCTGGTGAGGTTGATATAGGACTTTGTAATTTTCCGATAGAAGATCAGACATTACAGTTAACCACTTGCACAGAGGTTCATGATATTTTTGTATGCGGCGAGAAGTACAAAACGTTGGCATCAAAAAGCTTAAGCTTTGAGGATCTGTTAAAGTTTCCACTTATTTTTTTAGAGAAAAAATCAAATTCAAGAAAGTATGTAGAAGATTACTTATTTGCAAGAGGGATCTTCATTGAACCTGAGTTTGAGCTTGGTTCACATGATCTAGTGCTGGAATTTGCACGCAGTAATTTAGGGATTGCTTGTGTAACCAAAGAATTTTCTAATGATTATTTGCAGCGAGGACTTTTATATGAGCTAACATTAACAGAAAGTATACCAACACGAAGCATTGGCATGTGTTATTTGAAAAGCGTGCCTTTATCTCGAGCAGCATTGAAATTTGTAGAAATTATTGAGCATAAGCAGGAACGTAAACGTCTAAATCCAAGAACTATAAAGTGAGCTTAGCGAGTAGTGTTGAAAACCAAAATGGTGAAGGGAATCTATGTCACATTAAATAAAGTATGGCTCTTCTGCAAAACGAGAGGTTGATTTCCGTTCCGACTGGGCGCTTTGTTGCTGACGCTTCGCTTTCGCACAGAGCAAAGCTTCCTGGGGGCGTCCGATGAGCCGCTTCGCTTCGCTGCAGGGTCTCGGGCCAACAGATGTTTTTTGCGCGAAAGCGAAGCGGCAGCAGCACCGATGTTGGTACGAAGGCATTATCACAGGATGTGATGGTTTTAGCCTTCGTTCCTCTATTGCTGATCCCCAAGGAGTCGCCCAGTCTCCACTCCAATCAACCACTTCACATAGTATATATCTTCTGACACATAATAGCTTTTCAACAACATGAAGCTTAGCGAATTACTAGTCGCTAAGCTTTCTTTAATAGTGCCTCTATAAGAATGTTAACATTGCGTTTATTTTTCATCGTAGGTGAGTACAAATATGAAAATGTTCGTATAAAATGCTGGTCCTCGAGAGGTAAGATTTTTATATCGTCATTTTTTAATTCACGCTCAATGACACTAGCAGACAGTAATGAAAGTCCAAGCCCTTGAATAACGCTTTCTTTCACACCTTGATTACTACTAATAGTAAGAAGTGAACCTACTTGGAGCCCATTTGCTCTAAATAAATGGTCTAAATAATAACGTGTGCCAGAGCCTTCTTCACGTGCGACCCAATTTTGCTGCTGTAAGTCCGCAACCGTAATAGTTGATTCCTTTGCAAGAGAATGATTACTCGCACTGACAATAAATAACTCATCTTGCATAAACGGTTTAATAAAAAGTTCATGGTCGTGTGCCTGTCCTTCAATAAGACCGATATCGACTTGTAACAATTTTGTATATTGAATGATTTCTTTCGTATTGCCAATAATAACTTGGAGCTCTAGCTGAGGGAATTGCTGCTGCAAGCTCGCTATGATAGGAGGCAATATATATTCGCCAATTGTAAAGCTAGCGCCAATTACAAGTGTACCTTGAATTTCATGATGATAGGTTAAAATATCTTCCTTTGCCGCCTCTGCGATTGCCATCATTTGCTTAGCTCGTTTATATAAAATTTCTCCAGTGGGTGTGATTTGTACAGATTTTGGTGAACGGATAAATAAGGTCGTTTGAAATTCTTGCTCTAAGTTTTTAATGTGTAAACTGACACTTGGCTGTGAAATATGAAGTATTTCGGAGGTCTTCGTAAAATTATTGACCTCCACCAATGTGATGAATGTTTTTAAAGCATCAAATTGCATATCACCACTCCTATTATTAGAAATATTAATAATTACCATTATATATATGTATTTTACTGATGGTTAACTTTTTAATAAAGTAATAATCATCAAGGATGAAAGAAGTGAACAACATGGATAATGGCCAGCATAGGTTAAATAGTTTCCTAACCCCAGCGTTTATGAAGGGGATATTGTTGACACTCATTATTGCCTTAGTAGCAAAGTATATTTCTACATTCCCGTTTTTCTCAATATTAGGGCAGCTTGTCATTGCAATTATATTAGGTATGGCTTGGAGAGCGGCCTTTAAGGTGCAGGATTCTTGGCAAACAGGCATAACATTTTCAAGTAAAAAATTATTACGCCTCGGCATTATTTTTCTGGGTATGCGTTTAAATTTAGCGGATATTTACAATGCTGGAGCGAGTGTTTTTCTTATTGCGTTTATTAATCTGGTATTTGCTTTAGTGGTTGTCTATGGCTTAACGAAGGTATTTCATGTTGATAAGAAGCTAGGCATATTAACAGCTTGTGGCACAGCTATTTGTGGGGCTGCTGCTGTTGTCGCTATTGCTCCTCAGATTAAAGCAAATGAAAAAGAAACGGCAGTGGGCGCAGCGATAGTCGCATTGCTAGGGACTGTATTCACATTAGTCTACACGGTGTTATACTCGGTATTTAACTTAACTCCTACTGAATATGGTATTTTTGCGGGAGGTACTCTACATGAAATTGCTCATGTTATTGCAGCAGCCTCAGCTGGTGGTAATGAAGCGATTGATATGGCAGTTATTGTGAAGCTAACACGTGTTGCATTGCTTGTACCCGTAGCTATTGTCATCGGTATTTTATATCGAAGAAATGAAAAGGGGCAGGAAAAAAAAGGATTTTCACTGTCGATAATCCCGTGGTTTATTCTTGGATTTTTAGCGATGAGTGCTATTAATTCGTTAGGGATTGTACCAGCTAATGTAGCGCAAATATTTGTAAATATCGCTTATATTTTAATTGGGATGGCGATGGCTGGACTAGGTTTAAATGTAGACATAAAAACCTTTAAACAATTAGGCGTAAAAGCGTTTATTGCAGGATTTATCGGTTCGGTTTGTTTATCAATACTTGGCTATGTTTTAGTTGTTTTCATGTAATAAAGAATTGGAAAAAATCCTGCATTTTCGAAAATGCAGGATTTTTTTAGATAGAATCAGAAGATGTTTTAGTTTTTATCCCACTACCTCATAAATAGTGGAGTTATGGTATACAAATCGAAAATTAGCGTGATGCTTCAATTGAAGAAGCTAATTCAGCTATTACTATTTTGCTACCAATCATTGGACTGTTTTCAGGTTTTCCTCCCTCAGAGCCTTGTCCAGGACGGTGATGAGCTGCAGCGAACGCATCGCTGTTACGCCAAGCTTGGAAATGCTCCTTAGACTCCCAGTACATATTGACGCTCATTTCGTCATAAGTCGGATCATCAGTTGAAACTAATACCTCCACTTTATGGAAGCCTTCAAACTGCTGTAGAGGTCCTGGCTTTGTAAAGTTCGGTGCCATTTTTGCAGCAAAGCCGGGTTTTACTTGAATACGATTTGTAACAATAATCATGCTTTCCCCCCTAATCATTTTTTAGTTAACTATATGAATGAATTATCAATGATTATCATTCGCAATCAATGATAATTCCCTTAGGAAGACATTGTCAATAGAAGAACAATGTAAATTGCAAATAGCTCGATATTTAAAATGTATGAACCAAGACCTAAATAAAGAAATATACGCCACTATAAGAATGTACAGACTCATTAGGTCCTGACATTTAACTGACATAATCCGATGATATAATGAAAATACGAATGAACTGGTGACGAGGTGAAAGGCCATGGCAAAAATATTAGTAGTAGAAGACGAATATGCAATAAGCCAAGTTTTGAAGGCATATTTGAAAAAAGTAGGCTATGATGTTATGCAATGTTTTAATGGCAGTCAGGCATTGGATATATTTCAAGAGGTTCAGCCTGATTTAGTATTACTCGATATCATGTTACCAGAAAAAAACGGTTGGTTAATTTTAAAGGAAATTAGAGAAATTAGTTCTTGTCCAATTATCATGCTAACAGCATTAGGCGATGTAAATTATCGATTAGAGGGCTTCGATCAAGGAGCAGACGATTATATTGCAAAGCCATTTATAGCTGATGAGGTAGTGGCAAGAGTAAAGGCAGTTTTAAGGCGCGCTAAAGGAAGCCATGAATCTTCAGGAATAAAACGCTTTGGTGGGCTAGAGATTGATATGAAAGCCCATAGAGTGCTACTTAAGGGAGAAGAAATCATCTTAACGCCTAGAGATTTATCTGTACTTTTATTTTTGGCCGAACACCCAAACCAAACATTTACACGTGATCAACTTATAGATCAAGTTTGGGGCTGGGAGTATGAAGGTAGTGATAGAGCAGTGGATTTAGCAGTGAAGCGACTAAGAAGGGTACTTAAGGAATGGAATGAGGAAGATGGAGAAATAAAGACACTACGTGGATTGGGGTATCAGCTAAGTGTTCAAAAAAAATAAGCGAATATCTTTACGCAATTACTGGACAAGCCGCTATTTATTAACTCTCTTTGTAGGTCTAGCCATTATCTCTTTTATTTCTGCTGCATGGATTCGACATACGACGTTTCAAAATCGACTAGAGATGATGGAATTTATAGCAGACGAGACTGTATTTCGTCTAACAGATACTTCTGGCCAAAATAATGGACCTATGAACGGTATTCCGGGGTTTATTGGTAATCGTGAGCGATCTACTATGCGAGAAATTGATCCAGTTTTATATGTTGTAGATACGGCAGGCAATATAGTAAGTAGCAATCGACCGATGCCGCCAGGGAGTGAAAAAAATGTTGCCAACTTACTGGGTGGAGAAGAAAGGACAAAGAAAATAACTGTAACGAGTGAGGGGCAAGAGTTAGTTCAATATGTCGTAAAAAGAAAACTTGAAAGGGACAATAAGGAAGTTGGCTGGGTGCTTGTCTTAGAGAAAAAGGAGAATTTAACGAAAGTTAACCAAGCATACGGGCTACTGGCATTACTTATTGGGGCACTTGCTGTATTGGGGTGGGGTGCTATTTATTTTTTATCAAAACGTTTAGCACATCCAATAAAACAAGTCGCCGAAGCCGCAAAGCAAGTGCAAGAAGGAAACTATACAGTTGATTTGCCTCAAAATATTAAGGAAGAAGAAATTTATGAGCTCGTTACCTCCTTTAAGGAAATGGCGAATAAGCTAGAACAATTAGAAAAGACTCGAACAGAATTATTAGCAGGCGTCACCCATGAGCTAAAAACACCGGTCACGTCAATTAGTGGATTATTGCAGGCAGTAAAAGATGGAGTCGTTACAGGGCAGGATGCTAGTGAATTTATTCAAATGGCATTAGTAGAAACGACGAAAATGAAAACGATGGTTGGTGATTTGCTAGCTTATAATCATTTTGCGGTAGATGCAATTCCAGTAAAGCTTGAAACAATGAATGTTAATCAGTTAGTGCGTGATGCTGTAGCTCAATGGGAAGTAATGCAGGATGACGAAAATGTTAAAATACAAATGGATTTCCTTGCAGACTCCGTTGATGTTCAGGCGGATGTTGTACGTATACAGCAAATAGTTACTAATTTATTGACGAATGCAAAGCAAGCAATGCAGGAAGGGATTGTCATCATTACGCTGGTGGAAAAAGAGGATGCTGTCTTCATTACTGTAAAGGACACAGGACATGGCATTCCTCAGGAAGATCAGGCATTTATCTTTGAACGTTTTTATAGAGGAGAAAATAAAAAATATGCGATCCGTGGATTAGGTTTAGGGTTATCACTTAGTAAAATGATGGCGCAATCTATAGGCGGTGATTTACGACTAATTGACAGTAATTCATCCGGAACATGCTTTGAAATAACACTGAAAAAGGCTACTACGCTCTAAAAGGCGTGGTAGCCTTTTTGTAAAGATTTTTTGAAGGAAATGTAAAGCTGACATCTGACTGACACATTAGGCCTTTATAGTAAGCATTGTAAATGAGAAACCAAAAGAAAGGATGGGTTCAAGGATGACCGCAAACAAAAGATTTCTCAGAACGATGGCCTTACCCGCTGCATTATTAATGCTATTAGCTGGATGTGGTGAGAGTAAAGATTATGTGGCGAAGGTTGATGGTGAAAAGATTTTACAAACAGAGTTAGATGACGCATTGCGTGAACAATACGGTACAGAGGTACTAGATACACTAATTACCAATAAAATAGTTGAGCTAGAGGCGAAGAAAGTGGGTGTTTCTGTATCTGAGGATACTATTCAAGAAGAATATGAGAATTTAGCGGAGTCGTATGGTGGAGAGGAATTGTTACAAACGACACTAGAGGAAAACGGACTGACGGAGCAAAGTGTGAGGGATAATATCCGTATGTATCAGCTTACAAAAAATGTAATTGCTGAAAGTGTCGACATATCAGATGAGGAAGTAGCTCAATATTTTGAAGACAATAAAGATAACTATGGACAAAAGGAAGAGGTCCTAGCCAGCCATATTTTATTAGAGGATGAGGCAACAGCAAAGGATGTGCTAGCCAAAATAAAAGCTGGTGAGGATTTTAAAGAGCTAGCAAAAACATATTCAATCGATTCATCAACGAATGAGGATGGCGGGGAAATAGGCTATATTAATCGAGGACAAATGGATGAGAAATTTGAAGAAGCCGCATTTGGCCTTGAAAAAGGTAGCGTCAGTGACATCGTTCAAACGTCAGATGGTTATCACATCATTAAAGTAACTGAAAAAGTACCTGCAGAAGAGGCCGTATTCGAGGATATAAAAGATGAAGTTTATGCGACTATGCTTGAAGAACGCATAAATGACGAATACACGTCTTGGTTAGCTGAAAAACAAGAGCAATACAAAATTGAAAAAATGTAGGGAGTGAACTATATGCCTAATATTACTTCGTTTAATCCTAACGGTCGAAAGGAGATTAAACAGGCTATCTCCTATCCGGACTATGCATTATTAAAAACTAAGCTACGGCATGTAATGCAGTTAGACAAGAATGCTGGGACGAATGGTAAGTATTTAATTCGCAGCACATATTTCGATAATTTTGCAAACAAAGTTCTAAATGAAAAAAAAGAGGGTTATATCAATCGAGATAAATATCGAGTACGAATTTACGGTAAATCCACTACGACTATAAATTTGGAGCGAAAAAGTAAACGAAATAATTTAACCTTTAAAACGAAGTGTGCCATATCTCAAAAGGAATATGAAAAAATGCGTGGTGGGGATATCGCTTGGATGGAGGAAGACAAACGAGCGTTAATTCAAGATTTATATCGGGACATGAAGTATCACAAATTGAAACCAATGACAGTTGTCGATTACGAGCGTGAGGCTTACATCTATCCCTTTGGAAATGTGCGTGTCACATTTGATAGTAAAGTACAGTCGAGCCTACGTAATACAGATATGTTTAATCCGAAACTGCCGATGGTTGATGTACTTGAGCCAAACTTAGTTATTTTAGAAGTGAAATATGATGAGTACTTGCCGGATATTATTAAGTACTTATTACAATCAGTAGATACACGTGCTGAGGCATATTCGAAATATCAGCTTAGTCGTATGTACGGCTAATTGGCTATTTATAAAGGAGAGTTGAACAATGGATACTATAAAATATAGCGATATTTTTAAATCCAGCTTTTTAGAGAAAACAACATCATTTTCATTAATAGATTCACTGATAGGGTTAGTTGTAGCGTTCTTTGTAGGGCTGTTTATTTACGCTGTTTACAAGAAAACCTTTAACGGAGTGATTTACTCTCATTCCTTCAATATTTCACTGCTCATTATGACGATGGCAACAGCACTAGTGATTATGGGAATAAGTTCAAATGTGCTGTTATCGTTAGGTATGGTTGGTGCGCTTTCAATTGTACGTTTCCGTACACCTATTAAAGATCCTATGGATTTAGTATATATTTTCTGGGCAATAGTTTCTGGGATTCTTTGTGGTGCAGGGTTTATTCCACTTGTTATAATCGGTGCCGTTCTAATTGGTCTTGTACTACTTGTGCTAGTGAACAAAATTACTGTGGAAAATCCATATTTATTAATTGTTAAATTTGAAGAAGATTTTGCTTGTGAGGAAGTGGAGCGTATTATTGCGGCACAGTCTAAAAAATTCGCTTTAAAATCAAAATCTATTATGTCGAATGTTGAAATCGAAACAACCTATGAAATTCGTGTTAAACAAAATGATACAAAACTGATGGACAATCTTACAAAAGTACCTGGAGTAAAATCAGCAGTAATGCTTAGTTATGATGGTAATTTCACTGCTTAGTAACCACTTTAGAGGAGTTTTCTTACTATGAAGAGAGGTGCAGATAATGATTAAAACACGGGTTGTCTATATTTGTATGGCAATTCTGCTACTCCTCTTTGTTGTTGTATTTGCTGTGCTTCCAAACGCAGGCATTGAAACAAAAAATACCGAGTTTTCCTATGAGTCTATTGTGTTTAATGAAAATAAAGTAACAACGGTAAATATTGAAATAGCCGAGGAAGATTGGACAGATATGCTAGAAAGTGCAGCAGATAAGGAGTTGAAGCAAGCTAATATCACGGTAAATGGCAAGAGAATAGAGAATGTAGCTATTCGTACAAAAGGAAGTTCATCACTGAACTCGGTTGTAAATAGCGACTCGGATCGATATAGCTTAAAAATAGATTTCGATTATTACGATGATACACAAAGCTTATATGGCTTGAAAAAATTAAATTTAAACAATAATTTCAGTGATACAACATTAATGCGAGAATATATTTCTTATGAGCTCATGGAACAAATGGGATTACCTACACCCGCTCATTCATATATGTATGTCACAGTGAATGGTGAGGATCGAGGTTTATTTTTAGGGGTAGAAGCAGTGGATGAAACATTCCTGGCAAATAACTACGGCTCTAATGATGGATTTTTGTTTAAACCAGATGGGACAGGCAGTGATTTAAAATATATTAGTGATGATATTGCTGATTATACGGGAATTGGCTTAAAAACGAACGAAGGCAATGTCAATCAATCAAAATTCATTGAAATGATTGAGGCCATCAATAATGGCGGCAATATCGAAAAATATATTGATGTCGATGAAATGCTGCGTTATTTTGCTGTGAATACGGCACTCGTAAATCTTGATAGTTATCAGGGAACTATGAAACACAATTACTATTTGTATGAGGAAAATGGTGTGTTTTCGATTATACCATGGGATTTTAATATGTCGTTTGGAGGCTTTGGCGTTGGTGGTAGAGGCGGTGGAATGGGTGACAATAATCAAATCCAAGACAATGCCAATATGAAAGCACCTAATGATGCACAGATAAATGATAAATCCGAAATAAAGCCTCCGAATAATGGTAAACAGCAACAACCAAATGCTGACCGGAATCAGGGAGGACTCAATATGGGATTTGGATTGTCTGGGGATCTGATGTCAGATAGCGCTATTAACTTTAGTGTGACTACACCTGTATCTGGCACAACATTAGAGGAGCGGCCGCTATTAAACGCCTTACTTTCCAATGAAGAGTATCGTGCTAAATATGAAGGCTATTTAGAAGAGGTAGCGACTAAGTACTTAACAGAAGATTACGTACAGAACATTACCAAACAATTAGCATTGCTATTAACAACTTATGTGGAAGCAGACCCTACGAAATTTTCTACAACAGAACAGTTTATAGAAGCGGTAGAAGGGGAAAAAAGTCTTCCTGAATTTGCAAAGCAGCGCTCCGAATCTATTTTGAAGCAGCTGTCTGGGGAGCTTGTTGTGGAAGCAACAACACAAGGGAATATGGAAATGCCTAATCCAGACGAAATTGGTGACATGAACATTCCGATGCAAAGACCAGATAACTTTGATCCGAATCAAATGCCAGAGGATTTTGATCCTTCACAAGCCCCTCCATTTAATCAAAATGGCGATAATCAGGGAGAAAGACCAAATGGTGGTGGTCCAATGCAACGACCTGACCAAAATGGAGGACCTATGTGGCCTAACCAAGGCGACGAACTAAAGCAAGAAACCGTTATCGATAAAAATACAATTCTTACAGCGGTTGTTTGCTTTGTCTTGTTAATAGTTGCACTGCTCTTTGTTTTAAAATTCAAACGAAGAGGTCGTTAAAAAAATAACCATATCCAAAACTTTTGGGTATGGTTTTTGCTTTTCATCGTGCTAAAATTAATCATTCTTTTTTTAGGAGTAATAGTATGAATGAACATCAATTTGATAAATATTTGCATATTAACACAGTCGGTGATCAATACGGCTTCCCTAAACTAGCTCATTATCATCGCTATGAGCCGACTCCGTATGTTGGCTTAGAACAATTATTTTCGGTGTATGAAATGCCTGATAATCCAGTGTTTATCGATATGGGATGCGGAAAAGGGAGAGTCCCTATTTATGTACATGATAAATTTCATATTCCGACAATAGGGGTAGAAATGGATGCAGGTTTTTATGCAGAGGCTGAGAATAATAAAAGGGGCTATCTTCAAAAAAAGAGTGCTCAAGCTCCGGTTTCCTTTATTCATTCAATAGCGGAGGACTATGCTATTCAGCCAAGCGACACGGTTTTCTTTTTTTTCAATCCGTTTTCAATCCATATTTTTCGGACAGTCATTCATAATATATGGAAGTCTTATGAACAACATATGCGTGAAATTCATGTTATTTTATACTACCCACCATATGATTATTTGCAGTTTTTACATCATGGGACGCCTTTTGAATTAATCCATGAGGTTCATCTTGAAAATGAAACAAATATTAACGAACGTCTCTGTGTGTTTGCATTGAAAAAAACTTAGAGCTGTAGAAATAACCCAGCTCTAAGCTTTTTTTAATAAGATTTAAAGACTAAGTCAAATTAGAAAAAATAATCTTACTATGATCGGATGTTACTTTATTTACCTGGTAATAAATAGTTAATGGTAATTCCAAATTAATACTTCCCGAGAACGTTGTAGTGCCTTATATCCCAGAACTAGCAATTTTCGAAAAACGGATTTCTTGTAACGAGATCTTATCGTAAAAAAATAATCGAAAATGCTAGTTTTATATTAATATTCATTCTGAATTAATAGATAATTCTTAAATTACTAATTATGCAGAAAAATCACTCTAGACTAAATATAAAGAATGTTTTACAATGTAAAAGGTTTAATTGAATAATATATTGATTTAGTAATAGATAGTTATAAATTGTTGTTTTGGTTATTTTTGTTATTGAGGAAATGTCATGGATTGTTTATAATTATCAGAAATATCTAATATTTGAAAAAACTTAGGGGGAATAAAATTATGAGAGAGAACAAAAAGCTTAAAAAGTTTGGCTCACTTCTAGTTGCATCTTCACTACTTGCAGGCGTTCTTGCTGGCTGTGGTAACGGAGATAGTTCAAGTTCAGGAGGAGGATCATCATCATCAGGCGGTGGCGGTTCTTCTGACGGTGATACTATTAAAATCGGTGCAAACTTAGAGCTTTCAGGTAACGTAGCTTCCTATGGGTCTTCGATTGGTCTAGGTGCAGAGCTTGCTGTTAAAGAAATTAATGATAATGGCGGAATTGACGGTAAAAAAATTGATCTTATTAAAGTAGATAACAAGTCTGAAAACTCAGAGGCTACTGCAGCAGCTCTTAAACTAGCAACGCAAGATAAAGTAGTAGCAATGCTAGCCCCAGCAACTTCTGGTAATACAGTTGCTACTGTTCAAATTGCGAATAAAAATAAAATCCCAATCGTTACTGGTTCTGGTACTGCTCCAAACATTACAGTGAATGATAATGGTAGCATTAATGAGTATGCATTCCGTACTTGTTTCATCGATCCATTCCAAGGGATTGTAGCAGCAAACTTCGCTTCTAATGAATTGAAAGCTAAAAATGTAGCTATTTTTGCGGACAATGCATCTGATTATGCAAAAGGTTTAGCGAAATCATTTAAAGAAACAATTACAAAAAATGGCGGGAAAGTTGTAAAGGAAGAAGCGTATGTAGCGAAGGATACTGATTTCCGTACACAGTTAACAAATATTAAAGGAGAGAAGCCAGACTTTATTTTTATCCCAGGATACTATGAAGAGGTCGGTTTAATTGTTAAACAAGCACGTGAAATGGGTATTGATGTACCACTGATGGGGGCTGACGGTTGGGATTCACCAACATTAGTAGAGTTAGCTGGTGCGAAAGCGCTAAATAACACGTACATCACCAACCACTACTCTGCAGAAGACCCAGATCAAAAAATTCAAGACTTCGTAAAGGCGTTTAAAGCAGCGAACAATGATAAAGCACCAGATGCATTCAATGCACTTGGCTATGACTCAATTTACTACATTGCTGATGCTATTAAACGTGCAGGCTCTACGGATGGGGAAGCAATTAAAAAAGCATTAGCCGACACAAAAGATCTTTCTTTAGTAACAGGTACTTTCTCAGTTGACGAAAATCATAACCCAATTAAAACAGCAACAGTTCTTGAATTTGAAGACGGTAAACAAGTGTTCAACTCTAAAGTTAATCCTTAATGTTTTTTAGGCAAGGGGAGGCGGGGAAACACGCCTTCCCTTTTATGTTTTTATCTTCATTCAGTGAAGGCTCCCACCATTGAAGGTGGTGAGATGAATGCGGATATGGTTCCTTTACAGTGTCCAAACACCTAATTACGCCAAGGCAAAATTGATAGAACATGAAAAAATTTTTTAAGAGGACACAATTTACTCTATTTTCAATAATAACATGTAGAAGTAAGTCCTATTTTTGCATTTTTCAAAAAATAAAAAGGAGTGAACGCTCATGGAATGGATACAGCAGCTTGTGAATGGTATTTCACTAGGTAGTATCTACGCATTAATAGCGCTGGGGTATACGATGGTATACGGGATTATTAAGCTGATTAACTTTGCCCACGGCGATGTCTTCATGATTGGGGCATTTATTGGCTTTTATGCAATTGCTAAATGGGAGCTTGGCTTCTTTCCAGCACTGTTATTGGCGATGGTGGTCTGTGCAATCTTTGGTGTTTTAATTGAACGTATTGCTTATAAGCGTTTGCGAAATGCCACACGTATTGCAGCTTTAATTACTGCAATCGGTGTATCACTATTAATCGAATATACTACTATTTTCTTCAGAGGTGCGCAACCGGCGGCATATCCTGATGTCATTACTAATAAATCATTTGATGTTTTCGGTGTTCAAATTAGTAGTACATCAATATTAATTTTATCTGTCGCAATTGTACTGATGGTTCTTTTACAATTCATCGTACATAAAACAAAAATCGGGAAAGCGATGCGTGCGGTTTCTCATGATGCCGATGCAGCACGCTTAATGGGCATTAATGTAGATAATACAATTTCAGCGACATTCGCAATTGGTTCTGCTCTAGCTGGTGCAGCAGGTGTTATCTTTGGTGTTTACTATACAAAAATCGATCCATTAATGGGTGTTATTCCAGGGGTTAAAGCCTTCATCGCGGCAGTACTTGGCGGTATTGGTATTATTCCTGGTGCCATGGTAGGCGGCATGTTGCTCGGTGTTGTGGAATCATTAGTAAGTGCACTTGGTTTCTCTCTATGGCGTGATGCAGCGGCATTTGTTATTTTAATTTTAATTTTAATCTTCAGACCATCGGGTATCTTTGGTAAAAATGCCCGTGAGAAAGTGTAGGTGAGCGGTGATTATGAAAAAGTCTAAAGTTTTCTGGGGCTATGCCGTATTAGCGCTAGTCATCTATGCAGTTATTCAGGTGCTTATTTCAACGAACATTCTCGATATTTACTATCAAAATATGTTGATTACAATGTGTATTAACATCATGCTTGCGGTCAGCTTGCATATTGTTATTGGGATTACTGGTCAGTTCTCGATTGGGCATGCCGGTTTCCTAGCAGTAGGGGCATATATTTCTGCCATTATTACAACTAAATTAATGCTTCCGTTCCCATTAGCAATTTTCTTAGGGGCACTTGCAGCAGCAGTAGCAGGTTTAATTGTAGGTATCCCGACGTTACGATTAAAGGGTGACTATTTAGCAATTGCAACGCTTGGTTTTGCGGAAATTATACGTATTATCTTTTTAAATACGGATTATGTTGGTGGCGCAGCAGGGATGCAGGTTGAATATTTATCTAATTGGACTTATGCATTCATAGGTGTTGTTCTAACAATTTTAGTAATCTCGAACTTTACGAATTCTCGTCATGGACGCGCATGTATTTCGATTCGTGAGGACGAAATTGCGGCAGATGCGATGGGTATTAACACAACCTACTATAAAGTTGTAGCGTTCGCAATTGGTTCCTTCTTTGCTGGTCTTGCAGGTGCCATCTTTGCACATAATTTTTACATTATTCAACCGACAACTTTTGGTTTCTTAAAATCATTTGATATTTTAATCTATGTAGTTCTTGGTGGTTTAGGAAGTCTTTCGGGATCCGTTATTGCTGCGATTTTCTTAACTGTAATCTCAGCTTACCTAGCAAACTTCCCAGAAACACGTATGATTATTTACAGTTTAGTATTAATAGTCGTAATGCTGTACCGTCCAACAGGCTTGATGGGAACAAAAGAAGTTACGGATTTATTTAAGTTTGGTAAAAAAGGAGGTACAAAATAATGACTGGAAACCTTCTTATCAATGTTGAAAATATGGGCATTCAATTCGGTGGTTTAAAGGCGGTACAGGGCGTTAATATGTACCTGAATCAAGGAGAACTAGTAGGTCTTATAGGGCCTAATGGTGCTGGTAAAACAACAAGTTTTAACATGCTTACGGGAGTGTATAAGCCAACTGAAGGTACGATTATATTTGACGGTACAAAGTTGAACGGGCTTGCGCCATATCAAGTAACACAAAAAGGTATTAGCCGTACGTTCCAAAATATTCGTTTATTTAAAGAGCTATCTGTTCTAGATAATGTTAAGGTAGCGAACCATTCGCTTGCAAAGCATTCCATGTGGTCTTCCATTTTCCGCTTGCCGAATCATTTTAAAGGTGAGGCAGAAATGGAGCATCAATCTATTGAGTTCCTAAAAATCTTTGGCTTAGATGTTTATAAGGATGAGCTTGCGAAAAATTTACCTTATGGGATGCAACGCCGACTAGAAATTGCTCGTGCCCTAGCTGCGAATCCTAAGCTGCTTTTATTAGATGAACCAGCAGCAGGGATGAACCCGCAGGAAACGCATGATTTAATGGAATTAATAGCGTTTATTCGTAAAGAATTTGACTTAACAATTCTTCTAATTGAGCATGATATGAGCTTAGTTATGGGGATTTGTGAACGTATATACGTGCTCGATCACGGTCAATTAATCGCTGATGGGACACCAGAAGAAATTCGCAACAATCCAAAGGTAATCGAAGCTTACCTTGGCGAGGAGGTTATCAGCTAATGCTAAAAGTACAAAATATAGATGTATTTTACGGTAATATTCAAGCATTAAAGGGCCTCTCTTTAGAAGTAAATGAGGGTGAAATTGTAACGTTAATCGGTGCAAATGGTGCTGGTAAAAGTACATTGTTAAAAACATTGTCAGGTTTATTAAAACCAAAGGGTGGAATCATTGAATATGAAGGCTTCTCTATCGCAGGGAAGGCTGCACAGACAATTGTAAAATCAGGCATTTCACATGTTCCAGAGGGACGTCGTGTTTTTGCCAATATGTCTGTTGAAGAAAACTTAGAGCTTGGAGCATATCTCCGTAGCGATAAAGCTGGTATCAAAAAAGATCTGGATCATGTGTATGAATTATTCCCACGTCTTTTGGAGCGTCGTAAACAGCAATCAGGTACATTATCTGGTGGTGAGCAACAGATGCTAGCGATGGGGCGAGCATTAATGGCAAAACCGAAATTGTTATTAATGGATGAACCTTCAATGGGACTTGCACCACTCATGGTAAAAAATATTTTCAATATTATTGAGCAAGTCAACAAAGAGGGTACAACCGTATTGCTTGTTGAGCAAAATGCCAATATGGCCTTATCAGTAGCGAATCGTGCGTACGTACTTGAAACGGGACGTATAGTATTATCAGGCACAGCGAAAGAGCTTCAAGAGAGTGAACAAGTAAAGGCAGCTTATTTAGGTGGTTTATAGAAGGAGAAGGCGTCTCAATTTTCGAGGCGTCTTTTTTGTATGAGCGCAGGGAGTGAACAGACGTATAGATTTGTTAAAGTGAAGAAAAGAAAGGCTAGAACGACGGATAGATCAGTCAAAGCGGCAGAAAGAAAGGCCAAAACGACGGATACACTTATCAAAGTGACGAAATAGCAGTAGCATTCGTTGTTTATTATTTGGTAATGTGGACGAAAGGAGTGATATTTTATGAAGTATTCAGCACAATATTTTATTGAGAAATTAAATTTAGCAGAGCATCCAGAGGGCGGGTATTATATATCCTCGTTTCGAGCAGCTGAGGATATGGCTGTAAGAGATGTACAGAGACCAATTTATACGAGTATTTATTTCTTACTTCGTTCACAGGATATATCGCATTTGCATCGTTTGAAATCGGACGAACTTTGGTATTATCATGCTGGCAGTCCGTTAACAGTCCATATGATTTTCCCAGATGGTACATATGAGGCGAAGAAGCTAGGATTAAATGTTGAGGCAGGAGAAGTACCACAATTAGCAGTACCGAAAAATACTATATTTGGCTCATCTGTAGAGGATGCAGATACATTTAGTTTAGTAGGCTGTATGGTTGCACCAGGCTTTGATTTTGAAGACTTCGAATTATTTACACAGGATGAGCTTTTAACTGACTATCCACAGCACGAGGAAGTTATTCGAAAAATGGCTTACAAGAAAATTTAACTTATTTCAGCAGGCTGAAATAAGTTAAAGCCTCCGGCGGATGTCACGGATTCGGAAAGGAGTTAATAAAGGATGTTAGCCTAAAATCATCGCATCCATGCGATAACGGCTAACTGACCTGCATCGGTAAAAACGCAACGTCCTGTGGCATTACCGAAATGACCGACATCGTGTCGGCCCTCGTGCAGGCCTAAGCACAAAGCCGAATCCGGACGCAATTATGCCAAGGCATAATTGATTAGAAGAAAAGTAGCCGTCTCAAAATTAGTTGAGACGGCCTTTCTATTTACCACAAAATAGTTTCAGGATAATTAGCTTTAATTTCAATATCATGTAACGATTTTTTTGTAGTAATCGCCGCTTCCATGAGTTGTGATTTTAGCATTACATATTCATCGTCTTCTAACATTAATCGGAGAGCAAATGCTGCTAAATGAGCTTTACGTTCCTCCAAACTTAGTTGAATATACTCTAAGTTCAAAACATCTACATACTGTGTTGCATAACGGAATGTTAATGGACTTTTAGTGTGTAGCATTCTTAAAAATACTAAGTATCCTTCCTCATGAAGCTCCTGCTCTAAGCAATCAGCAACCGCTGCCTGGAATTTACGAATGGCGGCAACATCAATATTCCAATCAGAAGAATCAATTAGCTCTTGATGTAGGCGAATGAAATCATTTAATGCGATAGCAGTAAAAATCAGCTCTGGCCAAAGAACCTCCGCTGCGAAATAAACATTTTTATTTGGAAAAATTAGTTCATGCTGTGTCAGTACACTTTTATTGAGCCCGTTGCTAACAAACTCAAGCTGATGCTCCCCCTTGGCAGCTTGACGTAGATTATAACAAACACTAAGAATGCGAAGGCGCGCTCCTTGATAATCATAATACTTGTTTTCATCACCAGTTATTTTGTAAATAGCATTAATAAGCTCATCTAAATCCCAAAAATCCCCGCTAATACGTGCGCCAGTTAACTGCTCAGTACTTCGAATTGACAGCATAGTTCTATCTCCTTAAAGTGCTTTATTTTGGTGTGTATTTAAGTAGTCTGAATAGTTCTGTTCGTTCTTTATCTGTTAAATCACGCCACTGTCCAACCTTTAAATTGCCAATCTTAATATTCATAATACGAATGCGTTGTAGACGCTTAACGGAGTAGCCAAGTGCCGAACACATACGACGTATTTGACGATTTAAACCTTGCTCTAAAACGATTTTAAAGACTTTATCAGATATTTTTTCAACATAACAAGGTAGGGTTGTAGTATCTAAAATATCTACACCAGCTCCCATTTTTTCGATGAATTGCTCTGTAATAGGTTTATCAACTTGCACGATATATTCTTTTTCATGATGATTTTCCGCACGTAAAATTTTATTGACGATGTCACCGTCATTTGTCAGTAATAATAGCCCTTCTGACTCTTTATCTAGTCGTCCAATATGAAAAATGCGAAGAGGATGATTGACAAAATCAACGACATTTCCTTTTATATGACGTTCAGTTGTGCTTGTAATTCCTACTGGTTTGTTTAAGGCAATATATACGAGCTGTTCTTCTTTTTTTACCTCTTTTTCATCAACACAAACCATATCACCAGCCTCAACTTGACTGCCGACTGTAGCAAGTTCACCATTAATTGTTACTTTACCTTCCTCTACCCATTTATCCGCACCGCGACGAGATAC
The DNA here is from genome assembly GCF_041262405.1 of Lysinibacillus sp. RC79. NCBI lineage: Bacteria > Bacillati > Bacillota > Bacilli > Caryophanales > Bacillaceae > Lysinibacillus > Lysinibacillus sp. RC79. The sequence continues at coordinate 77,689 of NZ_JBGCCD010000008.1, read as the reverse complement.
GATGCCTGTTTCACTCAAATATTTATTAATGCGCATACTGTTCTCCTATACATTTATATTATTGTTTAGTATACATTATAGTTGGTCACACCGTGAATCCTAGAAGCTTTTCTAGCAAAAATAGCTCTTCGCCACAGCCTACACATTCTACTCCCGGAAAATGTTTTTCGTGAGTCTCCTCTTCGCTCATACTTCGTTTCATATGCTTTCATAGCAACCTACTTTCTTAATCAAGAACAGATTTTAGTATTAATCTAAAAAAATTTAAAAAAGTTGAAATTATTTTTCATTTCTGACAATATATTGTGTAAGAGGGTATCTATGAAAATGTTGTTATTTCGATATAAAATGACGATATTTGTAGAATATTTTCTCATTATTTTGTGTAAAGGGGAGAAGTAAAATGGTTTATGCATTTCCAAACACTGAAGGGTCGGTAGTTCAATTCAAAGAGAAATATAATAATTATATTGGTGGGGAATGGACATCTCCAGTGAAAGGACAATACTTTGACAATGTTACACCTGTTACTGGACAAGTTTTTACACAAGTAGCTCGTTCTACTGCTGAGGATATTGAACTTGCACTTGATGCAGCGCATGCCGCAAAAGATGCATGGGGAAGAACATCCGCAACAGAGCGTGCAAACATTTTACTTAAAATTGCGGACCGCATAGAACAAAACTTAGAAAAGTTAGCCGTTGCCGAAACATGGGATAACGGAAAAGCGGTACGTGAGACATTAAATGCAGATATCCCTCTTGCAGTTGATCATTTCCGTTATTTTGCGGGAGCTTTACGTGCACAAGAAGGCGCAGTAAGCCAAATCGATAATGATACTGTCGCTTATCATTTCCATGAGCCAATAGGGGTAGTAGGTCAAATTATCCCTTGGAACTTCCCGTTATTAATGGCTGTTTGGAAGTTAGCACCTGCACTTGCGGCTGGAAACTGTGTAGTGTTAAAGCCTGCAGAGCAAACACCAACTTCGATTATGGTACTCGTTGAATTAATAGAAGATTTATTGCCATCAGGTGTACTAAATGTTGTCAATGGCTTTGGCTTAGAGGCAGGGAAGCCGCTAGCATCGAATCCACGCATCGGTAAAATTGCCTTTACTGGTGAGACAACGACAGGTCGCTTAATTATGCAATATGCTTCACAAAACCTTATTCCAGTTACACTAGAATTGGGCGGTAAGTCGCCAAACATTTTCTTTGAGGATATTATGGACGAAGATGATGCCTTTTTAGATAAAGCAGTTGAGGGCTTTGTATTATTTGCATTAAACCAAGGTGAAGTATGTACATGTCCTTCTCGTGCATTAATTCAAGAATCTATTTACGATAAATTTATGGAGCGTGTCCTACAGCGTGTTGAAGCGATTAAAGTTGGGAATCCACTTGATCCGAATACGATGATGGGTGCGCAAGCTTCAAGTGAGCAAATGGAAAAAATCCTTTCTTACTTAGATATTGGTAAGCAAGAAGGTGCCGAATGCCTAATTGGAGGAGAGAAAAATAATGTAGGATCAGGCTTTGAAAATGGTTACTACATTAAGCCAACTGTCTTCAAAGGACACAATAAAATGCGTATTTTCCAGGAAGAAATTTTCGGGCCAGTTGTTGCTGTAACAACATTTAAAACAAAAGAAGAAGCGTTAGAAATTGCGAATGACACATTATACGGTCTTGGCGCAGGTGTATGGACACGTGATATGAATACAGCTTATCGCTTCGGTCGTGGTATTCAAGCAGGGCGTGTTTGGACAAACTGCTACCATGCTTATCCTGCACATGCAGCGTTCGGTGGCTATAAAATGTCGGGTGTTGGTCGTGAAAACCATAAGATGATGTTAGCTCACTATCAACAAACGAAAAACCTATTAGTTAGCTACAGCGAAAACAAACTTGGTTTCTTCTAATCAATAGGGAGGTGCATGAGCGTGGTCGAGCGTGTTATAGCAACAGAAGAAGCGCTAGCACTAATCGAATTATTGAAAGAAAAGCATGGACCCGTAATATTTCATCAATCAGGTGGATGCTGCGACGGCTCTTCGCCAATGTGTTATCCAGAGGGCGACTTACTATTAGGTGATCAAGATGTTCGCCTAGGAGAGATTGGTGGTGCTCCCTTCTATATGCATAAAAATCAATATGACTATTGGAAGCATACACAAATAATCTTGGACGTTGTCGATGGTAGAGGTGGTATGTTTTCACTTGAAGGCGTTGAAGGTAAACGATTCTTAACAAGATCAAGAGCCTTTTCAACAGAGGAGTTAAAGGAATTAGGGTTAATTTAAAGATTTTAGAGACAGCGGCAAAAAGTATTGCCGCTGTTTTTCTATGTTGATTTTTCTGGAAAAGTGTATGTAAGGCTATATTATTTGGAGAGTTAAATAATCGTAAACGATCTTGTTCAGCATCAGCTCCCCATTCACATTAGATTAATATTACTATATAGGACGCGGGTGAAGCAGCTCATCGGACGCCCCCAGGAAAGCGCTCAGACGGAACGGAAATCAACCTCTCGTTATGGCGATGAGCCTAAATTGATGAATCCTTTTTTTGTTTTATTACGTAAATGTGGAAAAGGAGCGTGTTAAACATGGATTTTGTTATGATTGAAAATCAGTTTACAAATACGGTGGAGGATGTCTCAAAGGCTGTCGGTCGGACGGTTGATCGTAAAATCGTGTTAGCCATTGCTAGCAAATATGTAGCGTCAGGAAAACTCTTTGACTCCGTAAAATATAAAGTAGTATTACAAGAAATGAAAAAGCAAACGTCATGGACATCTCCGTTAAGAACAACGGTAGGTTATAGTATTGCTGCAAATTTGATGGAGCAAGAGGATACAGAACAAGCAGTAAAAAATTTACTGAACAACGTTGACATAATGAAGGAAGCAAAATTTAGAAGTGGGAATTTTAGTTTTATTGGTGCACAGTTTTTAACGGAAGAGGAAAGTGAGAAACGTGCACATGCACAGGTAGCACGCGCATTATTTGACGCAATCCGCAAGCACCATCGATTTTTGACGTCATACGATGATATTCCCTATGCAGTATTGTTAAGTAGCCCATCTGACGACGTTGAGCTACGTGCAGAAACAATGAATCGTTATTATAAAGAATTACGTACGTATAATTTTAATGCAGGTAATGAGCTTCAATGGCTATCGCAAGTACTGACTTTCTTATCACCTCAATATGATAATACGTTAGTGCCTAATGTTGTAACGATCCGTGACACACTAAAAAAACAAGATGTAAAGGTCAAGGCGATGCATTATCCATTACTGGGCTTTTTAGCAATCCTTGAAGTGAATCAAGTACAGCTTCAACAGATTGTTGATTTATATCATGAGTTAAAGGATATGAAACTTTTAAAATGGCATCGTGAATTCGTGTTATTTATGGCCACACAAATTGCTATTTATAATATGGCGAATGTACAACAATCCTTATCAATGTCAATCATGTCGTCCATTGAATTGTTAATTCAAGCACAGCAGGCAGCAATGTTGGCGGCAGTTAGTGCAGCAGCTGTAGCATCAAGCTCTTCGTGATAAAATAAAGAAGAACTTGATTTTTGGAGGTGCATTTGAAGGATGAAGGAAACAAAACTTTGGATGAATGGTGAATGGCAGAACGCAAAGGAAACATATGAACTGAAATCACCCTATAGTGGTGAGGTTATTGCAAAGGTAGCTAAGGCGTCAATTTCTGACGTTGAGCAAGCAATAGAAGGTGCACAGGAGGCATTCCAAACGTTTAAAAAAACAACAGCCTACGAACGTGCCGAAATATTATATAAAGTGGTCGACATTATGCGCCAGCGTAAAGAGGAATTAGCTGAAATTTTGGCTTTAGAGGCGAGTAAGCCAATATCAGCAGGTTTAACTGAAATAGAACGCACAATAGCAACCTATCAATTTGCTGCGGAGGGAGCTAAGCAAGCAAAAGGTGAAATGGTACCGATGGATGCTGCACCCGGGGCAGGGGATCGTATTGGCTGGACAAAACGAGAACCTCTAGGTGTAATTTCAGCCATTGCACCATTTAATTTTCCATTTAATTTAGTGGCACATAAATTAGGTCCTGCTTTTGCAGTGGGAAATACAGTTGTCTTAAAGCCAGCGACGCAAACGCCATTAAGTTCGATCGTGATGGCGGAAATTTTCCAGCAAGCGGGGCTACCTAAAGGTGTGCTTCAAATTATTACAGGTAGCGGTGGGGAGCTAAGTGATACACTTGTGACCCACCCGCTTGTGAAAAAGGTGACATTCACGGGAAGCGGTAAGGTTGGATTGGGCATTAAAGAAAAAGTAGGCTTGCGTAAAGTCACTTTAGAACTTGGTTCCAATGCAGCAGTAATTGTCGAGCCATCGACACCGATTGATAAAATTATTTCGCGTTGTGTCGGTGGTGCCTTTAATTTTGCTGGGCAAGTTTGTATCTCCTTACAACGTATTTATGTACACTCATCTATTATTGATGAATTTACAAAGGCGTTTGTAGCTGAGACAGAGAAATTAGTGGTAGGTGATCCACTAGATACAAATACGGATGTTAGTGCAATGATTAATCCAAAAGAAGTTGAACGTATTCGTCAATGGATTGAGGAAGCAAAGTCACAAGGTGCGGTAGTTGCAACAGGAGGAACATTTACGGAACGTACTTTAACGCCAACTGTTATGACGAATGTGACGGCGGATATGAAAATTGTTTGTCAGGAAACATTCGCGCCAATCGTCTCAATTGTTTCATATGAAACATTAGACGACGCTATTCGACTAGTGAATGAGTCGGAACTTGGCTTAAATGCTGGAATTTATACGAATGTGTTACAAGATGCATTACGTGCAGCGGATGAAATACAGGCAGGTGCGGTTATTATTAATGATATTCCGACATTCAGGGTTGATAATATGCCATACGGCGGCGTGAAAATGAGTGGCTACGGACGCGAAGGTATTAAGTGGGCAATTGAGGAAATGACAGATATGAAATTTATTACGATGAAAAAATCGTTCTAATTTGCATCAGCTCTTTTTCTGCGATACGATGACGAAAGTACATTCATGAAGGGAAGTTGCAAGAACTATGACAAACAACGCAATACCGATGGGCCAGTCACGTACTGTTCAAACGCGTCTCGTATTACCGCCAGATACAAATAATCACAACTCCATTTTTGGTGGAAGAGTGTTAGCTTATATTGATGAAATTGCTGCTATTACAGCAATGAAGCATGCAAAAGGGCATGTAGTTACAGCCTCTATTGATTCGGTTGATTTTTTATCGGCAGCACATGTAGGGGATATTTTAGAAATTGAAAGTATTGTTTCGTCAACGGGACGTTCTTCAATGGAAGTTTATGTTCGAGTTATTTCGAGAAATATTGAAACTCGTGAGGAAAAATTAACGACTGAGTCCTTTGTAACAATGGTTGCAGTAGATGATGACGGTAAACCTAAGCCAGTTCCAGCAATTTACCCTGAAACAGATGCAGAAAAACGTCTGTTTGAAACGGGACCAGCAAGACGAGAGCATCGTAAACAAAAACGTGCATTACCGCATTAATAATGAAAAGGGAAATTGACGTATACGGTCAGTTTCCCTTTTTTACGCTTACATTTTCAACTCATTTACCACATTAATAAGTGAATCGGAAGAAGAAGATACTAGTGTAGCCCCTTGTGACAGTTCAGTAATCAGGTTAGAGATTGCTGAAATATCTCTTGATGTATTGACATACTGCTGTTGAATTCCGGAAACAGCATCGGCGATATCATTAAATGATTTAGATAAACTGTTTTGTGTATCTACGCTATGTTGAATCTTTTGATCAACGTTAATAACTGAATTCGACATTGTTGTAATATTACTTTCAGTTTCTTTAATGAGATGAGAAACATTTTGTACAGCATTTTTTGTTTCTTCTGCCAGCTTACGAACTTCCTCAGCAACAACAGCAAAGCCTTTACCATGCTCACCTGCACGGGCTGCCTCGATAGAAGCATTCAATGCTAATAAGTTAGTTTGATCGGCAATTCCTGTAACTAGCCCTACAATTTCTGATATTTTTTGAGAAGATGTACGTAACTGGTTCATCGTCACTTCGAGACTGTTTACGCTTTGCAAAATAACCTGTATTAAATCATTTTGATCTTGTAGCTGCTGCTGTCCACGTCTGGATTTTTCCTGTGTATCAGCAACGAAAGTTAAGCCTTGCTTTGTAGCTACTGCGATATCATCTGTTTGAGAAGAAATGACTAATAAAGAAGCTGCTGTTTCTTCACTAATCTCATTGAGTTCCTCTGCCGTTTTTTGAATGGTAGTAACAAGTGCATGTTTTGTGTCATCAGCTGCTGAGCGAATGCGTTCCTCTTCTTTTTCATAGGCTTCGATTACAAGCTGCTGCTCGAAGTTAATGATTTTGCAAAAGGCATTGATAGCGCGTATTGCATCATGTTTCGATAGATCTAACTCATTTGTAAAGCGTGTAAATGTCGTTGTTAATGACTGGAATGAGGCGATATACCACTTCGATTGTAGACCAATTCGAACATGGACTTCGGCGATTGCCTTCCGTTCATCAATATAAGAGTCATTAATATGACTTTCGAAAATATCACTCAAATGCTTATGTAAAGTAACTTTTAAACGATCGATTTGTGACGTTCTGTTTATAATATCTAACAAATCTTGGCTCAAACTAATGGCTGCATAAAATTGATCCACCATTTCAGGAACTAAATCCTTAGCTAAAGGCTGTAGTTGTTTAATGATGGCTAAATCCTCAATTGTTAAATCTAAAAGCTGCAACTGTTTTTGAAGTTTTGGATGGTTTGATACATCCAATTGTACATTGTTCTTATAATTTTCAGGTGCTAATGTAATTGAGTAGCTTGAATCGTTCTTTTTTGTAAACCAACTCATTGTTGTTTGCTCCATTCTTTATAAATGCATAGTAAGATATAAAAAAACGAATTGCTTGGTTTGTTAATTTGCGAAAAATATGGTATTTAGTCTATTCTACTATTTTTTGTAGTAAATTTGGTTAAAATTTTAGTTTATTTCTTTATTTTTTTATAGGCATTATAGAGGATTGTCGATTAAAAGTCATGAAATAGACTATTAAAAAGGTAATAGGTAAATTGAATTTGAAATAGGAAACCTGTAAAATACGAACTGTTTAGATTGAACGTAACAATAGTTTTGAGGAGGTATTACATGGAGAAGAAACGTTTCAAATTTGTTATTCCGGTTATGGTAATTGTAGCAATTGGATCGGTTTACATGTTACGAAACTACTATGCTGAAGTACCAGACTTAGATCAACTATTAATTACTATCTGTGCAACATTAGTATCTGGGGTTCTCGCATACTTTTTATTTCCACAGCAAGGCGAAGATAAAATTGATGATCGCGGTCCTTACTAACAGTAAAAAGGCACCTTAGAAAAATCTCTAAGGTGCCTTCAGCTTGTCGACAAAAGAATGAATATAAGCTGATTTCCAAACCGAGTGGACGCTTTTCCACGGGCTAGGCTTCAATTTCCACATCATCTGTGACGTTGGTCCCGAAGGAATCACTATAGCAACATCACTATTAAGGTTTAAATAAACCGAACCATCCTTTAAGTTTAAAGACTCCCAACATAAATAAAACGATAAGAATCATAATTCCGAGCACAATAAAGTAGCTAAATTTCCCGTGTAGCTCTGGCATATAGTCAAAATTCATTCCATAAACACCAGCAATAAATGTTAGAGGAATAAAGATTGTTGAAACAATTGTTAAGGTCATCATGATGCCATTCATGCGACTAGAGCTCATCGCCATATAGCTATCACGCATATCAGCAGTGAGCTCACGGTTGGATTCGATCATTTCGGTGAGTTTAAGCAGATGGTCGTAAATATCTCCGAAATAAGCTCGTTCTGATTTCTTAAGTGAAAATCGGTAAGAGTTAAGGATACGATATAATAGATCACGCATTGGTAAAATGGTGCGTCGTAGATCAAGCAAATCACTACGGAATTCAAACACAACTTTCATAGCATTGGGGTTATTTTGATAGGTAAGCTCATCTTCTAGTGCATTTAAATGATCCTCAATCTTATAGACAAGGGGGAAATAGCTATCAACGATTTTATCGATTACCTGGTATGTTAAATATACTGTGCCGCGTTCCCAATTCTTTGGCTGTTTTTCTAACATCATTTGTACTCGATCTATTTCCGGAGCTACGTTTTTATGAAATGTGACAATGAATTTATTAGAAACAAAAATGTTTACTTCCTCAGCTGTTAATTCTTCGTTAACTCTTTGGATAACAAAGAAATGGAAATCATCATAAAAATCGAGCTTTGGCCGCTGTAAACGCATTAAACAATCTTCTATAGCGAGTGGATGAAAATGAAAAAATGTATCTAACAGTAGTTCTTCCTCATCGGTCGGGCAATTAAAATCGACCCAGTACCATTCAAATTCGTTTTTGTGTATATCTTCAAGCGGAAATTCCTTTATAAGCTTTTGGTCTTTTGTAATTCCAATTGTGCGTATCACAGCATTCACCTCAATTCTGTTCATCCTATCCTAACAGGTGTATATATCTTCACTAGATATGTTCTTTAAAACATATCCAACCGCCAAACAAAGTAGTAGCAAAGAACCTAGATGGTTTTGTAAAGCCTGCCTGCTGTAATAGTGATAAAATGTCCTCTTCACGCATAAATGAAAGAGAACGTATGGATTTCTCCATTTCTGCTACGTCTGATGGTGATAGCTTTGTATGGTGTAGCCAATAAGCACGCCATAAATCAAATTGTAGCTCAGTTTCTAAGGAACCGGGTTGCCCGTATTTTGAGACAAGGACAAATGGGGCACCAGGCTTTAAATTATTCGCTATTTCTTTTAATGTTGCAAGCTTCTCTTGATCATCTTGTATAAAATGAAGCACTAATACACAGCTTGCTGCATCAAACCTCACTGCAGGTAGCTGAGTATCTAGTATAGTTCCTTGATATAAAGAAATATTATTAGGTATGGATTTTAAACGTTCACCAGCTATTTGTAGCATCGCTTCCGACGGATCTATGCCAACAAATGACCAATGAGGTCTTTCCTCAGCGAGCTGTAAAATTTCATTACCGCTTCCGGAGCCAACTACTAAAAATTCAGCGTTCTCATGTAACGCAGATTGGTAAAAGGTTTGTGTTAAACGTAGCATTGCATCATAGCTAGGTAGCGTGCGACGAATACCTTTTTCGTATTCGTTTGCAAGTTTGTTATTAAACTCCATCGAGTATCACATGCCTTTCAAAAAAATTTATAAATCCAACTTATATTTGAAACTATTTAAAGCGTAGTTCCGTAAATAGTGGTACATAAAATAAAAAAATAAATGGAAGGGTTGATATAAATGGAAACAAAATGGTCTAAGGTAATCATACACGCAAGTGCATTTTTTGCGCCATGGTTAGTACCCATTATATTTTTCTTAATTAGTTCGGAAGAAGAGGTAAAGAGTATTGCTGTGCAAGCCTTATTGTTCCAAATTGTCTTAGGGGTATTACTTACAATTTCGGGTATTTTAAGCTTCCTACTCATTGGTATACCGTTTTTAATTATTTTTGGTATTATGTATTTTATTGCGCCGATTATCGGTATTGTGAAGGCTTTATCTGATGAGTCTTGGCGTTATCCAATTGTTGGTCGCTGGGTATAATTTTTATAGACGCAAGTATATGCTAGTTGCATATGCTTGCGTTTTTTCTATTGCTGAAAAGGGTATCTTATATCTAAGGACAAACGCTTTAACTTCTTTCAGCGGAATTCTCCCACCTCTATAGGTGGTGAGATGAAGCGAGTTTAAGTTACTTTTCAGCTTTTCTGTGTGCGGATTAATTGCAATTATTTTCAAGCGTTTTGTATAATATACTCAAAGAAAGTCAAAGATAGTCAAAGTCAGTGGAGTAAGCGAGGTGTATTCCTAAAATGCGTAATATATCAGACATCATAGAAGGCTACTTAAAGCAAGTACTTGAATTAGGTGGAGAAGGGCATATTGAAATAAAACGTAGTGAAATTGCAGATAAGTTTCAATGCGTGCCCTCACAAATAAATTATGTAATTAATACAAGATTTACTGCCGAACGAGGGTACCTTGTTGAAAGCAAACGTGGTGGTGGTGGATACATTCGAATTTTACGTGTCCGCGCGAATTCACAAATTGATCTAATCGATGATGTCCTCAGGCAAATAGACGGTGGGGCATCGCAAACAATGGCAGAAGATTTAGTGTATCGACTAATTGATGAGCAGGTAATTTCAAAGCGAGAAGCGAAAATAATATTAGCAGCAGTTGATCGTTCAACTATCGATTTGCAACTCCCGTTACGGGATAACATTCGAGCCAAAATTTTACGAGCGATGCTAACAACGATTAAATATGAACAGCAAAAATAAAAGAGGTGATGGAAATGATATGCGAACATTGTAAGCAGCGTAATGCGACAGTTACCGTAACACAAGTTCAAAGTGGTCAAAAGGTGGAGCACCATTATTGTGACGTCTGCGCCTCGCAGTTCCATCCATTTCATGCTGAATTTAAGCAAGAGCCAATATCTATTCAACAGCTATTATCCAATTGGTTTGGTTCACCTACATGGCAGCAACAAAAAGTGGGTGAAAAACAGCAAGCACAACCACAACCGCAAACATGTCCACAATGTGGATTTACGTATAAACAGTTTTTAAAAGAAGGTAAATTTGGATGCCCTAGCTGCTATGACACCTTTAGCGAGCACTTACCGAAGCTGTTTAACCGTATACAGGCCGGTCCTCAACATATAGGGAAAATGCCCGGTGCTCGAAATAATGTTCATGTCATCAAAAAGCAAATTGAAGATATTCGTAAACGTATGAGGATTGCTGTAGATGAAGAACAATTTGAAGAGGCAGCTAAGCTTCGTGATGAAGTGAGGGAACTTGAGAAGCAGCTACAATTTGAAGGTGGTGATGTGTCGTGATGATTGAACCGTTTTTAGAGCGTGCTACACCAATTTGGATGAGTGTGGAGGACGATTATTCAGATATTGTCATTAGTACACGCATCCGCCTTGCTCGAAATTTAGATAGTTATCGTTTTCCATTAGCCTTTACAGAGGATGAAGCATTACAGGTGGAACAGGCAGTTACACATGCAATCAAGGACAGTACAGAACTTCGAGAAAATTATTCATATTTTGCTATTAAAGATTTAACGTCTTTACAGCGTCAAATACTTGTAGAAAAACATTTAATTAGTCCTCAGCTTGCAAAGAAAGAGCGAGATGGTTCCATGCTCTTATCTGATGACGAATCAACTAGCATTATGGTGAACGAAGAAGATCATTTACGCATTCAATGTATGACGGCGAGTTTTCAACTTCAAAAGGCTTACGAGCAGGCCAATAAAATAGATCGTGCCTTAGAGAAAGCTTTGCCTTATGCATTTCGAGATACATTTGGTTATTTAACAAGTTGCCCGACGAATATTGGTACTGGTTTGCGAGCATCCGTCATGATGCACCTGCCAGCCCTTACACTTACGGGTCAGATGAATCAAATTATGAATGCAATGACGCGATTAGGAATGACGGTAAGAGGAATATATGGAGAGGGTAGCGAAAATACAGGTAATGTTTACCAAGTGTCGAATCAGATTACACTAGGTAAAACAGAGGATGATATTTTAGCGGACATCCAAAGTGTCGCTGAAAAAATAATTCAAAAAGAACGGCATGCAAGAGGAAAGTTAATGGAAAAAGCAGAACTAGCCTTAGAAGACCGTGTATACCGTGCTTTAGGTACTTTAACACATGCTCGAATTTTAACGAGTGAGGAAGCTGCTACTTGTCTATCCAATGTTCGTTTAGGGGTAGATTTACAGTTAATTGAAGGTATTAAAGCGACCAAATTAAACGAATGTGTAGTCAGTATGCAGCCTGGATTTTTACAGAATTACGCAGGGGACGTTTTGCCGCCTGCTGAGCGAGATCGCGTACGAGCTGAAATGCTTCGTGAGGCACTATCTCGAGAAAATATGAGTAAGCCTATTATTCGGGGAAAAGGAGAGGATTCATTTGATGTTTAATCGTTTTACACAACGCGCGCAAAAAGTATTACAGCTTGCACAAGAAGAGGCCATTCGTTGGAAACACGAATCAATCGGAACAGAGCATATTCTACTAGGACTTATCCGTGAAGGTGGCGGTATTGCTGCAAAAGCATTAGAAGCCATTGATATTAGTCCTCAAATGATTGAAGAAGGTATTGAAGAGCTTGTAGGGAAAGGTAAAGAGGATGTTGGTCCAATAGTCCATTACACACCTCGAGCTAAAAAAGTAATAGAACTATCAGTCGATGAATCACGTAAATTAGGTCATTCCTATATCGGCACAGAGCATTTACTATTAGCGCTTATTCGTGAAGGTGAAGGTATAGCGGCCCGTGTATTAAATAATGCTGGTGTCGGATTGAATAAGGCTCGTCAGCAAGTGCTATTGTTATTAGGCAATAACGATAATGCTCAATCTGGTCAACAAGCTGCACAGGCTGCCAATACACCAACATTAGATAGCCTTGCGCGTGATTTAACGCAAATTGCTCGTGAAGGCACTTTAGATCCGGTCATTGGTCGAAGCAAGGAAATTACACGTGTTATCGAGGTTCTATCTCGCCGTACAAAAAATAACCCTGTATTAATCGGGGAGCCAGGTGTTGGTAAAACAGCTATTGCTGAAGGCTTAGCGCAGCAAATTATTAATAATGAAGTGCCAGAAATTCTTCGTGATAAACGTGTTATGACACTTGATATGGGGACAGTTGTTGCTGGAACAAAATATCGTGGTGAGTTTGAGGATCGCTTGAAAAAAGTAATGGATGAAATCCGCCAAGCAGGAAATGTTATTTTATTTATCGATGAATTGCATACATTGATCGGTGCAGGTGGTGCAGAAGGTGCCATTGATGCGTCAAATATTTTAAAACCATCATTAGCACGTGGCGAACTTCAATGTATTGGTGCAACGACACTAGATGAGTATCGCAAATATATTGAGAAGGATGCGGCATTAGAGCGCCGTTTCCAACCAATTCAAGTTGATGAGCCAACTGTAGAAGAAGCGATTCTAATTATTCAAGGCTTACGTGATCGTTATGAAGCACATCATCGTGTGAAAATTACAGATGAAGCAATTGAAGCGGCAGCAAAAATGAGTGACCGATATATTTCTGATCGTTTCTTACCAGATAAGGCGATTGACTTAATTGATGAGGCGGGTTCTAAAGTACGCTTACGCTCATTCGCAGTGCCACCAAACTTAAAGGCACTTGAAGATAAGCTTGAAAATGTGCGCTCTGAAAAGAATGCAGCTGTTTCAGGTCAAGAATTTGAAAAGGCAGCGTCATTAAGAGATACAGAGCAAAAGCTAAAAGATGAAATTGAAACTACAAGAAAAAATTGGAAGGAAGAACAAGGTAAAGCCGAATCAAAAGTTACAGTGGATGATGTAGCAGCGGTAGTATCTATGTGGACTGGAATTCCAGTATCGAAAATTGCTTCCGAAGAATCTTCTAAGTTATTACAGCTTGAAGAAGAGTTACACAAACGAGTTGTAGGTCAAGGAGAAGCAGTAGAGGCGATTTCTCGCGCAATTCGTCGTGCAAGAGCTGGCTTGAAAGATCCGAAACGACCAATTGGTTCATTTATTTTCTTAGGCCCTACAGGGGTTGGTAAAACAGAGCTTGCTAGAGCATTAGCTGAGGTTATGTTTGGCGATGAGGACGCAATGATTCGCGTTGATATGTCTGAGTACATGGAAAAACATTCGACTTCACGTTTAGTTGGTTCACCTCCAGGCTATGTAGGCTTTGATGATGGCGGTCAACTAACAGAAAAAGTTCGTCGTAAACCGTATTCAGTAGTATTACTAGATGAAATTGAAAAGGCTCATCCAGATGTTTTCAATATCTTACTTCAAGTACTTGAAGATGGCCGTTTAACAGATTCTAAAGGTCGAGTGGTAGATTTCCGCAACACGGTTGTTATTATGACATCAAACGTTGGTGCAGATGCTTTAAAATATCGTAAAAACCTTGGTTTCAATGTAGGTAGTACTGATACGAAGTATAAAGATATGAAGGGTACAATGCTGGAGGAATTGAAAAAAGCATTCCGCCCAGAATTCTTAAACCGTATCGACGAAATGATCGTCTTCCACTCACTAGAAAAAGAACATTTAAAAGAAATCGTAGCGATGATGGCGAATGCTTTAACAAAACGTCTAAAAGAGCAAGACATTTCGTTAGAGTTAACGGATTCGGCTCTTGAGAAAATTGCAGAGGAAGGCTACGATCCTCAATACGGTGCTCGTCCACTACGTCGTGCATTGCAAAAACAAGTAGAAGACCGTTTATCGGAAGAACTGCTAAAAGGCAATGTAGAGAAGGGCAACCAAGTTATCATTGATTATGTGAATGATGAGTTTGTTGTGAAGAAAAAAGAGGGAGTTTCTACTTCTAAATAATCTTCATATCATACGATAAAGTGAACCTTCGCTTTCGGTACAGATAAATTACTGCACATTCATGCGGGGTAAACATTTCATTTGAAAAGGACAGCAAGGCTTTAAGTGCCAAGCTGTCTTTTTTTATGTACAATATTAAATATAAGAACAAATATTCGAGGTGGATGCAATTTGGCAAAGAAAAAAACAAAATTTGTATGCTCAAGCTGTGGCTATGAATCCGCAAAATGGATGGGAAGATGTCCGGGATGTGGAGAATGGAATAAGATGGTTGAAGAGGTGGAGGTCGTTGCAAAAGGGCCACGTGGGGCATTCCAACATTCTGCTACGGTTACCCAAAAGGCTCTCCCTATTATGCAGATTGAAGTTGCTGAGGAATCACGAGTTGCAACAGAAATGGGTGAGCTTAACCGAGTGTTAGGTGGCGGCATCGTGCCGGGTTCTCTTGTGTTAATTGGGGGGGATCCTGGGATTGGGAAGTCGACGTTATTATTACAAGTATCTGCGTTGCTATCGAATAAGGGACATCGTGTGCTCTATATTTCTGGTGAGGAATCTATCCGTCAAACAAAGCTACGTGCAGAACGTTTAGGCGTGGTATCACAGGAGCTATATATATATTCTGAGACGAATTTAGAGTTTTTAAATCAGACTATTGACGATGTGCAGCCAAAGTTCGTTATTGTCGATTCTATTCAAACTGTTTTTCATCCGGAGGTAACGAGTGCACCTGGTAGTGTATCACAAGTACGTGAATGTACCGCAGAACTTATGCGAATTGCAAAAACAAAGGGAATTGCAATTTTTTTAGTGGGACATGTAACAAAAGAGGGACAAATTGCAGGGCCACGTATTTTGGAGCATATGGTTGATACGGTATTGTATTTTGAAGGAGAACGACATCATAATCACCGTATTTTACGTAGCCAAAAAAACCGCTTTGGCTCTACGAACGAAATTGCTATCTTTGAAATGCTTCAAGGGGGCTTAAAGGAAGTGTTAAACCCGTCTGAATTGTTTTTACAGGAGCGTTCACAGGGGGCGGCAGGGTCAACGATTGTAGCCTCGATGGAAGGTACACGGCCAATTCTAGTTGAAATTCAGTCGCTTGTAACACCAACAAGCTTTAATTATCCAAAACGAATGGCAACGGGTGTCGATCAAAATCGTGTGCAGCTGCTTATGGCAGTCCTTGAAAAGCGAATGGGCCTCATGCTACAGGCACAGGATGCATATATTAAAGTTGCTGGCGGCGTGAAGCTTGATGAGCCTGCCATTGATTTGGCTGTGTTGACAAGCATCGTTTCAAGTTTTAAGGATCAAGCTGTCAGAGCAACGGATTGCTTTGTTGGGGAAGTAGGTTTGACAGGCGAGGTGCGTCGTGTATCACGTATTGAACAACGTGTGATTGAGGCAGCAAAGCTCGGATTTAAACGGGTCTTCATACCGGCCTCGAATATCGGTGGATGGGATTTTCCACAAGGTATTGAGATAGTTGGTGTAGAAACGATAAAAGATGCATTGAATGCTTGCTTTAGAGAGCAATAAAGAAGCTTGTGCATGTTGGACAATGTTCTAACATGCACTTTTAATTTATTTCAGCGGGTGTACAAACATCCGCTGAAATAGAGGAACTCAGTCTAAGAACGCCACGTCCTGTGGCAATAAACATATGTTGCTGCCGCTGCGTTAGCACTACGCTTTCGCACAAAAAACATATGTTGGCCCAAAGCCTCCGGCGGATGTCACGGAAATCGGAAAGGAGTTAATAAAGGATGTTAGCCTAAAATCATCGCATCCATGCGATAACGGCTAACTGACCTGCATCGGTAAAAGCGCCACGTCCTGTGGCATTACCGAAATGACCGACATCGTGTCGGCCCTCGTGCAGGCCAATGCACAAAGCCGATTCCGGACGCAATTATGCCGAGGCATAATTGATTTGCAAGAGTAGAGATTTAGCTTTTGGAATTCATAGATAAGAGGTAGGAAACTCTAAGAGGGGAAATGGCGTCTAAAATAATGTCTGTGAAAGAGTTTGTTTAATGCCGAGCGGATGTCAAAGAGCTGGCTAATTTTTGTGTGAAGGATTTCAGTAATTGGTTTTCTCTGTCATTAGAATCGAAATGATCGATCAAAAGAAGAGATATTAATGATACTTTGATGGGTTCATAAAAGATTTTCTACAGTAAACTATGTATAATTATATATTAAAAATGGGTGGTGACAGTTTATGAAAAAATTTGTTCAAATTGCTTTTTTACTGATTGGAGGAGCATTAGGCCTTGTTTTCTTACCGCCATTATACGAATTGCTTCATTTATCATCTAATCCTTGGCTGGATAATCCTTACGTATCAGTAGCTTTAGGAGCGCTTTTACTGTTTACATTATCGTTTGCCTTTTCAGATTATTTTGTAAGGCTCATTAGCTGGATGGAAGAGGTGTTATTTAAAGTACCTATTGGGGATTTATTATTTGGCACACTTGGACTTATTATCGGATTAATTGTTGCTTATTTCTTAGGCTTTGCAATTGATAGTATTGATTTACCGATTATTACAAAAGTTATACCAATTATACTGTCATTTGTGCTTGGCTATTTAGGGTTCCGTGTAGGCTTTAAAAAGCGAGAGGAATTAATCCAGCTATTTACATTACGTGGTAACAATACGAAGAAAAAATTAACGGAAGGTGGAGAGCCGCAAGAAGCACGAGGAAACTATAAACTGTTAGATACTAGTGTTATTATTGATGGTCGTATTGCAGATATTTCTGAAACCGGCTTTATAGAAGGAACACTAGTTGTACCCCAATTTGTCCTTACTGAGCTCCAGCATATTGCTGATTCTTCAGATACATTAAAGCGTACAAGAGGTCGTCGTGGTTTAGATATTTTAAAGAAATTACAAGATGAGCGTTCGACGAAGGTTGAGATTACTGAAGAGGACTTTGAGGATGTGCAAGAGGTTGACTTAAAGCTAGTACGTCTTGCAAAGAAAAGGGGTAACGATACACAAATTGTTACAAACGACTTTAACCTTAACAAAGTTTGTGAGCTTCACCACGTTAAAGTGCTAAATATCAATGATTTAGCAAATGCAGTAAAGCCTGTCGTTATTCCAGGTGAGGATATGCAAGTGATGGTCATTAAAGATGGCAAAGAGCATAATCAAGGGGTTGCTTATTTAGATGATGGCACAATGATCGTTGTTGAAGGTGGACGTAGCTATATAGGACAGGCAATTACGGTAACCGTAACAAGTGTTCTTCAAACATCAGCAGGTCGTATGATTTTTGCTAAACCAAAGGATGACTAGGAAGTGGGAAATGTGCAATATGAAGTAGTGTTGCCTGCTGCGGGAAGCGGAAAGCGAATGGGTGCAGGGCAAAATAAGTTATTTTTAAATCTTTTAGAAAAACCGATCCTCATACACACACTGGAGGTATTTCAACAGGATAGCCAGTGTACTGGTATTTGGCTTGCTGTGAAGCCAGAAGAGCGTGTATTTATTCAAGAAATGCTAGAGAGGTATGGAATTACTAAAGTTAAAGGTTTACCTGATGGTGGTGCAGAGCGACAGCATTCCGTCCATTCGTGCATGAAAGAAATGAAGCAGGTCGATATTGTGCTTGTGCATGATGCTGCGCGTCCATTTATTACGCATGACATTATTGCGAGTCTTGTGCAAAGTGCGCATGACTTTGGCGCTGCGATTGCAGGTGTTCGTGCGAAGGATACGATGAAAAAAGTACGCAATGGTGTTATTGAAGAGACTATTGATCGAGAAAGTTTATGGATGATTCAAACTCCACAAGCATTTCAATTTGATTTGATTGTAGAGGCAGAGGATGTAGCTGAGAAGGTAGGCTTCCTTGGCACGGATGAAGCAATGCTTGTTGAACGTCTCGGTCATGAGGTGCATATTGTAGAAAGCAGCTACGAGAATGTAAAGATGACGACGCAAGAGGATTTAGTTTTTGGTGAAGCGATATTGCGTAAACGTGCTTTGAATGCGAGTAGTTGAAGTGAGTCAATAGGTAAATGAAAAGGTAGCGGTTAGAGCAGCTAGACAAAATCCCGTAAAGAAGTAGCACTATAACTTCTTACGGGATTTTTATTTTAACTTCTTTCAGATTTTTTCTCT
Source organism: Lysinibacillus sp. RC79 (assembly GCF_041262405.1). Taxonomy (NCBI): domain Bacteria; kingdom Bacillati; phylum Bacillota; class Bacilli; order Caryophanales; family Bacillaceae; genus Lysinibacillus; species Lysinibacillus sp. RC79. The sequence continues at coordinate 58,955 of NZ_JBGCCD010000008.1, read as the reverse complement.
TCTTCTGCTTGACTATGGGCTGTTTCAGCAATGTTCTTAAATGCCTCAATTCCTCAAAATGTAAAGCTGTTAAGCAACTCTTTTTGCAGAGAAAATCCACTATTTCATAATACTCTTTAATTCCTCTATAAAAGCAGACCGTCTTGGGTAAGTTTGCAGTAAATCAGCAATTAACTGTTCTGCTTCTATGGCATAGCCAGCCTTACGCATAATATTGATAGAACGACAGACATCTTTATAATTTTTTCGATTAGTGGAAGATTGAGCATCGATAGTGATGGCGTCAATGAAGAGTGCACAAACTTCTTCATAGTACTGCTCTTTAATGAATTGATAATAGTCCTCTATTCGTGTTGGGTATTCTTTGCAATAGTCTAGAATACGTTTAGTTTGTTGTTCCTCTACAATAAGCCTTGCATATAAGCGCGAATTTGCAAGGTTATTTAATAATTCTTCTAGAACCTCCGGCCATTGTTCAGTAGAGTGAAGAGCTTTGAATTCCTTGTAAAAATCATAATCGCCTTGTTGTAATAGCTTTAAAGCTAATTCACGCATTTCTTCTGTATGCCCTAAATGCTGATGAGCTATAAAAGCATAGCGTTGCCACATGCTCACAATTCCTGGGAGTTGTTGATCTTGCTGGATCCCATCTGCTGTTAATTGTAATGTTTTTTCATATTCACCGTGGTTAATGGTAGATTGAATAAGTTGTTCACGCATATGGTAGTCCTCAATATGCTTTTCCAAAAATGCCTCTACTTCCTTACTACTGTATTTATTCTGTAATAAGTGAAGCTCAATCTGCTTTAACTCTTTATTAATATATTGTGCATTCCAATCATCTGATGTACTTTCCGTCGAATGAATAAGGGTTTTAAATTGCTCCTCAATCGCATCATCCACACAAAGAGGAACACAGGCATGGAGCAAATGAATACGACAGTCTACCCAGCCATCTAACTCGTGTTGCATTGCTTTTTGAATAACAAGTTCATATACTGTTCCATACTGCTCTTTTGACCAAAGACTAGCTCCTTCTTCAATCGCTTGACTAATTAATTCAAGACTTTCATTTATGGCATCACCGAAATGACCATCGGAATCATCACCATATTGTAGTGCCTCTAATGTGTATTGAAGGCACAGAAAACTAAGCTCAATAGCTGTAATATAATTCTCTTCGTCAATATGCTCCTTAGCGTGTTGAAGTGTTGAGTAGACACCTTTTAGCGCTTTCGATGCCTGATGACGTGGGATAAAACCGCTACGCCCCTCTTGCCCAGCTTTTAGATGCTGGACAATTATTTTTTTAGCGGCCTTTCCTATATCTGTTGGCTCCATTAGTCGCATTTCTAATTCTTGCAAAAAATTAGGGGAGTTCTTCCCAACTGTTAGAATTAGGCTTATTAAATCTTCTTTTGTTTGTGTTGTTAGCAATTGCTGTAATGTTGATTTTTTTGCTTTAGATAATCTAGATACTGATACAGGAGGATTGTTAAGCTGTTCGTTAATCGCGTATAGCACAGCGGCAATATGCTTGCAATCATCATCGTAAGGGCAGTCACAATTCGCATATGTAATATCGCCATTTGATGTGATGACGACATCTACAGTATACGGTTCAGTTCCTTCAACCTCTGCCTGCCAATTGCTATTGTCAATTTGCATAATATCAATGACATGATTTTTTACATAATAATCGTGCCCACGCTGTACAATTACTTTTTTAAACTGCTTTTCAAAAGTATTGATGTTCATTTTATTCCCGCCTTATCGTATTAGATTAATGCAAGCATAACAAAAAATACGAGGGAAATGAGAGCCCGATAGTATATAACTTTGTCGAGACACTCATTTCCTAGGAAATATGTTAAAATGTGAGGGTATAATATAGAGTAAATATAAAAGTGAAAGAAGGTGAATGAGACTGCCGTATGAGCTGAATAGACGCTTTTAAAGTCTGCATATTTTTTGAAGTAAATGGGCTTCAGGTGGTGGATTTTATTTATCTTATTAGACAGTCTCAAAATCATATGTTTCGAGTGGGACAAGGATTTGACGTGCATGCATTTGAAGAAGGGCGTCCATTAATTATTGGTGGTATAACAATTCCTCATGAAAAAGGGTTAGTAGGGCATTCGGATGCAGATGTTTTATTACATACTGTAACAGATGCAGCGTTAGGGGCTATTGGCGAGGGAGATATCGGTCGTCATTTCCCAGACACAGATCCTGCGTTCAAAGATGCTGATTCAGCGAAATTATTAGAGCATATTTGGAAGATTGTTGAGGACAAGGGTTATGTTCTAGGCAATGTGGATTGTACGATTATGGCACAACGTCCGAAAATGGCACCATATATTGAACAAATGCAAAATCGTATTGCTGAATTACTTCATGCAGAGCCTTCTCAAGTGAATGTTAAAGCGACAACAACTGAACGTTTAGGTTTTACAGGTCGCGAGGAAGGGATTGCGGCTATGGCGACAATCCTATTGATTAAGAAGTAAAAGCAGGCTCTCAGCGCTTTTATTTCCTGTAACAGAGTGGTAAAATGAACAAAGTCAATTTTTTGAACGAAAATTTAGGAGGCTTTTAATTATGGCGAAAGAAGTTCGTGTTCGTTACGCGCCATCCCCTACTGGTTTCTTACATATCGGTGGAGCGCGTACAGCGTTATTTAACTATTTATATGCAAAACATCATAACGGTAAATTCATCGTACGTATTGAGGATACAGATATTGAGCGTAATGTAGAGGGCGGAGAAGCATCTCAGCTAGATAACTTAAAATGGTTAGGTATTGAGTATGATGAGTCGATCGATATTGGTGGACCATATGCACCTTATCGCCAAATGGAGCGTCTTGATATTTATAAAGAGCACGCTGAAAAGCTATTAGAGCAAGGTCTAGCTTACAAATGCTTCTGTTCTTCTGAAAAATTAGAAGCGTCTCGTGAAGAACAAAAAGCACGAGGTGTTGCAGCTCCAACTTATGATGGTACTTGTCGTCATTTATCAGCGGAGGAAGTTGCGGCTAAAGAAGCTGCTGGTGAACAATATACAATTCGTATGCGCGTACCTGAAAATGTAACATATGAATTTGAAGATTTAGTACGTGGACAAGTAACATTTGAGTCAAAAGATATTGGTGACTGGGTACTTGTTAAAGCAAACGGTATCCCAACGTATAACTATGCGGTAGTGCTAGATGATCACTTTATGGAAATTTCACATGTATTCCGTGGCGAAGAGCATTTATCGAATACACCAAAACAAATGATGATTTTTGATGCATTCGGCTGGGAATATCCACGCTTTGGTCATATGACATTAATCATTAATGAAAACCGTAAAAAATTATCAAAACGTGATGAATCAATTATTCAATTCGTCACACAATATAAAGATTTAGGCTACCTACCTGAAGCGATGTTCAACTTCTTCGCATTACTTGGCTGGTCTCCTGAAGGGGAAGAAGAGATTTTCTCAAAAGAAGAATTTATTAAACTCTTTGACGAAAAACGTCTTTCAAAATCACCATCTATGTTCGATAAACAAAAGCTTACTTGGATGAATAACCAATACATTAAAAAACTATCTTTAGAAGAAGTAGTGGTATTATCTTTACCACACTTACAAAAAGCTGGTTTATTACCAGAAGAGTTAACAGAAGAAGAACGTGCATGGGCTACAGATTTAATCGCACTTTATCATGATCAAATGAGCTTTGGTTCTGAAATTGTAGAACTATCTCGCCTATTCTTTAACGATCATATTGAATATGATGAAGAAGCAAAAGCAGTTTTAGCTGGTGAGCAAGTACCTGAGGTAATGGCTGCATTTAAAGCACAGCTTGAAGGTTTAGAGGAATTTACGCCTGATACTGTCAAAGCGGCTATTAAAGCTGTTCAAAAAGAAACAGGTCACAAAGGTAAAAATCTATTTATGCCAATTCGTGTTGTAACGACGGGTGAAACGCATGGTCCAGAACTTCCTAACGCGATTTGCTTAATTGGCAAACAGAAAACAATTGATCGTGTAGAAAAATTCGCACAATAAGTAGAAAATGATTGACAATTTATTAGTTCGTTGTAAAATGTATTTAAATTGAGAAAGCGTTGATAAGGAGAAGTAAGTGACGCATGCTCTAAAGAGAGGACCATCACCGGCTGAAAGTGGTCTGAGCCTAGGCAAAACTGAAATGCACCTTTGAGCATAAAGCTGAACAAAAAGTAGGCTTTATCGATTCGTTCCCGTTACAGAACGTCCAGAGTGGGAGGCTTTCGCCTTCAATCAGAGTGGAACCGCGCATATTTAGCGTCTCTGTCATTCCTTTTTTAGGGATGATAGGGGCGCTTTTTTATTTTCCGGACATGTGACTTGAAGCGATGGATGCGCCGAATTCTGCTCGACTACTCTGCGGTGAAATCAACGTCAGCTATAGTATTTCAAAGGCCAGGGATGCAGTTGATTTGTATGGAATTTTCAAAGGATCAAAGCAGATCAAAATGAAAAGGGGGAGCTTTTTGTGTTTAAAAGAATGAAGGAAGATGTAGAAACAATTTTTGAGAATGATCCTGCAGCGCGTAGTGTACTCGAAGTTATACTAACATACTCAGGTCTGCACGCTACTTGGTCACATCGAGTTGCTCATTGGTTCTTTAAAAAGCGTTTTTATTTTATAGCCCGTACCATTTCACAAATTAGTCGCTTCTTTACTGGAATTGAAATTCATCCGGGAGCGAAAATTGGTCGACGCTTCTTTATTGACCATGGGATGGGCGTTGTAATTGGTGAAACATGTGAGATTGGTGATAATGTAACGTTGTATCAAGGTGTAACTTTAGGTGGTACAGGAAAAGAAAAGGGAAAACGCCATCCGACATTAGAGGATAATGTACTAGTTGCAACAGGTGCAAAAGTTTTAGGTTCTATTACTATTGGTGAAAATAGTAAAATTGGTGCAGGCTCAGTTGTTTTAAAAGAAGTGCCACCAAATGCTACAGTTGTCGGTATTCCTGGTAAAATAGTGATTAAGGATGGAGTTCGTCTAGAGAAAAAACTAGACCACCAAAATATACCTGACCCTGTAGAAGAACGTTGTCAAGCTTTCGAGAAGCAGATTGCAGCATTGAATCAGGAAATCGAACGCTTACAAAAGGAGAGAGAAACACAATGAGTATTCAAATTTTCAACTCATTAACACGACAAAAGGAAACTTTCGTACCGCTGGAAGAAGGCAAAGTAAAAATATACGTTTGTGGCCCGACAGTTTATAACTACATTCATATTGGGAATTCACGTCCTGTAATTGTCTACGATACAGTGCGTCGTTATTTCCAATACAAAGGCTACGATGTGAAATTTGTTTCAAATTTCACAGATGTTGACGACAAAATTATTAAGGCTGCTAATGAACTTGGAGAAGAAGTTCATGAATTAACGGAGCGCTTTATTGCCGCGTACTTTGAAGATGTTACAGCGCTAGGCTGCAAGAAAGCAGATGTACATCCACGCGTCACAGAGCATATGGATGATATCATTCAATTCATTCAAGTTTTAATCGATAAAGGCTATGCTTATGAGTCAGCTGGTGATGTGTATTATCGAACTCGTAAATTTAATGGTTACGGTAAATTATCTCACCAATCGGTGGATGATTTAAAAATTGGTGCTCGTATAGAAGCAGGCGAGAAAAAAGATGATGCGTTAGATTTCGCTCTTTGGAAAGCTGTGAAGCCAGGTGAAATTTACTGGGAAAGTCCTTGGGGCAAAGGACGTCCAGGTTGGCATATTGAATGCTCTGTAATGGCACGTGAGCATTTAGGAGATACTATTGATATTCATGCTGGTGGGCAAGATTTAACATTCCCGCATCATGAAAATGAAATTGCACAATCTGAAGCTCATAATGATAAAACATTTGCGCGTTATTGGATGCACAATGGGTATATTAATATTGATAATGAAAAAATGTCCAAATCCCTTGGTAATTTTATACTCGTTAATGATATTCGTAAACAAATTGACCCACAAGTTTTACGCTTCTTTATGCTTTCTGTGCATTATCGTCATCCGATTAACTTTGCGAAGGATTTAGTAGATGCAGCCGCAAATGGGTTAGAACGAATTCGTACTGCCTACAACAATGCGAAACACCGTTTAACAGCAACTGTGAGCTTAGGCGATCACTCAGAAGAATGGCTTGAAAAAATTGCTGAACAAAAAGCTTATTTTGAAGAAGCAATGGATGATGACTTTAATACAGCCAATGCCATTTCTGTATTGTTTGAATTAGCACGTATCGCAAATATTTATCTAAACGAAACGAATACTGATGAAAAAGTACTATTAAGTTTTACTGAAACTTTTGAGGTGTTAGGTGACGTCTTAGGTATTGAATTTGCAAAAGAAGAAGAGCTATTAGACGAAGAAATTGAAGCACTTTTACAGGAACGTGTAGAAGCACGTAAAAATCGTGATTTTGCTCGTTCGGATGAAATTCGTGACCATTTGCAAGCGCAAGGTATCATTTTAGAAGATACGCGACAAGGAACTAGATGGAAACGAGGGTAAGTAACTTGGATAAACTCCGCAACGAAGATGTTAAGCAATTAAATGCATTAGCGTTAGCCTATATGGGAGACGCAGTTTTAGAACAAAAGATACGAGAGCATTTGCTACGTGCTGGCCGTGTCAAACCTAACACGCTTCATAGAGAAGCGACACGTTACGTATCAGCGAAAGCTCAATCTATAATTGTACATCGAATGATGGATGAAGGCTTTTTAACAGAGGAGGAATTGGCTGTGTTCCGTCGTGGACGCAATGCCAAATCCGGTTCTGTGCCAAAAAATACAGATGTTCAAACATACCGTAATAGCTCAGGCTTTGAGGCTGTGCTTGGTAGTTTATATTTATTAAATGAATTAGAACGCGTTTATGCAATCATTGCATACGCTATTCAAATAATCGAGGAATCGAAAGGAGTGTCGAATTAATGGCAGAGCAAAATGGTGAAATTATTGCCGGTAAAAACCCAGTGTTAGAAGCACTTCGTTCAGGCCGCGATATGAATAAAGTATGGATTGCAGAAGGTGTGAAAAAATCAGGGGTGAATGAACTTCTAGATTTAGCACGAGAACGTGGAGTCATCGTTCAATTTGTCCCGAAAAAAAAGGTGGATCAATTATCAGATGCCAATCACCAAGGAATAGTTGCCTCTGTTGCAGCATATAGATATGCAGAGCTAGAGGATTTATTTGCTGCAGCGGCAAAAAAACAAGAAGATCCATTCTTTTTAATTTTAGATGAGCTAGAGGACCCGCATAATCTGGGCTCTATTATGCGAACTGCTGATGCGATAGGTGCGCATGGTATTATTATTCCGAAGCGCCGTTCTGTGAGTTTGACAGCTGTAGTGGCAAAGGCATCAACTGGCGCGATTGAGCATGTACCTGTTGTGCGTGTAAATAACCTAGCGCAGACGGTAGATGAGCTAAAAGAACGAGGGGTATGGATTGCAGGTACAGACGCCAAAGGTTCTGCAGACTATCGTAAAATGGATGCAACATTGCCACTTGCGATTATTATTGGTAGTGAAGGTAAAGGAATGGGCCGCTTATTAAAAGAGAAATGTGACTTTTTATATCATTTACCGATGGTTGGGCATGTCACATCACTAAATGCATCAGTAGCTGCTGCACTTTTAATGTACGAAGTGTATCGTAAACGTCAAGAAGCGAATGATTGACAATGAACAACATTTTGCTTGTTGATGGCTATAATATGATAGGAGCTTGGAAAGAGCTACGGCCATTACGAGATACGAATTTTGAAGATGCCCGTAGAAGATTAATTGAGCTTATGGCTGAGTATAAGGCAGCTATCGGGTGGCGCATAATTATAGTTTTTGACGCACATCTTGTATCGGGTGTGGAGCAAACTTATTTAGAAAATGATGTCGAAGTCATTTATACACGGAAAAACGAAACAGCAGATGAACGTATTGAAAAAATGACACACGAACTAAAAGCTAGAAATGTACAGATTCACGTAGCAACCTCTGATATGGCAGAGCAAAATGTTATTTTTGGTAATGGTGCTCTGCGAAAATCGGCAAGAGAGCTAGAAATTGATATGGGTATTATCCAGCATAAAATTTCTCATGATGTGAAACGAAAACAGGATAGCAAGCCGCCTTCTCGCATAGAGCTAAAGCCCGATGTTGCTTTGGCCTTCGAAAAATGGCGGCGTGGTTTGAAATGATTGATTGACGCATATTTTCCAATTCCGTTATACTGTTCCTAATTATCTGTTGTGGCTGAGGTGATACCATGTTTAAAAATAGTATTGTACAAGTGACACAAGATTTTGAACGATTCAATGATGAAGAACTTATTGAAATGGTGCATCAAGGTAATACAGATGCGTTGGATTATTTAATTACGAAATACCGTTTGTTAGTGAGAGCAAAGGCTAGATCTTATTTTTTAATTGGTGCAGATAAGGAAGACATTGTCCAGGAGGGCATGATTGGTTTATATAAAGCCATTCGCGATTTTAAAGGAGATAAGCTTGCTTCTTTTCGAGCTTTTGCTGAACTATGTATTACAAGACAGATTATTACGGCTATTAAAACAGCTACAAGACAAAAGCATATACCACTAAATTCTTACGTTTCTTTGGACAAGCCTATTTTTGATGAGGAGTCAGATCGTACATTAATGGATGTGTTAACCGGCGCTATTATGGATGATCCGGAAGAATTAATGATTCATAGAGAAGAATTTGACTACTTAGAAGAAAAGATGGGTGAGATTTTAAGTGAATTGGAGCTACAAGTGTTAGCCCTTTACTTAGATGGACAGTCTTATCATGAAATTTCCGCGAAATTAAATCGTCATGTGAAGTCTATTGACAATGCTTTGCAACGAGTAAAGCGTAAATTAGAGCGACATTTAGTTCTTGAAGAAATGTCTTAGCGGTTGTATGCCTTTATTGACATTGACAAATATAGGTGTTAGTCTTGAAAAGACAAAGTGCCGAAAAGGTGATTATATGGCAAAAAAAGTCGTTCTAAATTGCGAAAAATGCGGATCGAGAAATTATACGTTTCCAGCTAAGGAAGATTCAACCGTACGCCTCGAATTAAAGAAATTTTGCTCGCATTGCAATGAACATACAGTGCATAAACAAACGCTATAAAATAATATGTAAATAGACAGATATGATTGATTCGGAGGTTAGGCTAGAATGGGCAAGATTAAGGGCTTTTTCAGCAATGTAATGTCGGAAATGCGCAAAACAAGCTGGCCAAAAAGTAAAGAACTGACGAAATATACAGTCGTTGTAATTTCAACTGTTGTAATTATGGCTTTATTTTTTGTGTTAGTTGACTTAGGTATTTCATCATTATTCCGCTGGTACTTAGAGTTATAATTTAGTAAATAGCATGTTAATACTTCTGAAATAGCCCGTCATTACAATAAACGGGTTTTTTCGTTTGTTTTATCTTCATTCAGCAAATGTTTCTTGTAGCGAAAGCAAAGCGTCAGCTACAGGAGACTCCCACCTCAATAGGTGGTAAGATGAATGCAGATTTAATCTACTTTTCAGGGTGTCCAAACACCCGCTGAAATAGAGGAACTCAGTCTAAGAACGCCACGTCCTGTGGCAACGACTGAGTGACCAACTTCGTGTTGGCCTAAAGCCTCCGGCGGATGTCACGGATTTTTAAAGGAATGAATTGTGCAGGCACAATTCAAAATCTGGACACAATTACGCCAAGGCGAAATTGAAGAAGTAAACAGCAGTAAAATATTCTCAATATGATAAGTATGCTACTAGGATAGTATGAGGGTAGCAATAGATGACTATGCTAGATTAGGTATATATCATCGGGCTTTCGCTAGCTATTAGCGAAAGCTATGTTTTTCTAATGAGCAGTTTGTGAAAAGAGTAAAGGATGCATTTAGCATATCGCGATTCATTTTCACTTTTATTTGTAAGGGAGGGACGGACGAGAAGTCCTAGTAGTTATGGAGAAAAATTGGTATGTTGTTCATACGTATTCAGGATATGAGAACCGTGTAAAAGCAAACCTAGAGAAACGTGTAGAAACAATGGGTATGCAGGATAAGATTTTCCGTGTTATTGTGCCTGAACATGAAGAAACAGAAATGAAGGATGGGAAAAAGCGTACTATGATGCGTAAAGTTTTCCCTGGTTATGTTTTAGTAGAGCTAATTATGACAGATGATTCGTGGTATGTTGTACGTAATACGCCAGGTGTAACTGGCTTTATCGGTTCATCTGGTGGTGGTGCAAAGCCAACACCTTTGTTACCTGAAGAAGCGGATCGTCTACTTCAGCAAATGGGAATGACTGATAAAATTGTCGAGATTGATATTTCTGTTGGAGAAGCAGTAGAAGTATTAGAAGGGCCTTTTGCTCACTTCCAAGGACGTGTTGAAGAAATTGATACTGAAAAAGGAAAAGTGAAAGTTTCTGTCGATATGTTTGGTCGCGAAACAATTATGGAACTAGATTTTGAGCAAATACAAAAAATGTAGTTCTAGTAACTAAAGTGACATATGTATAAGATGTATGTCGCAGATTTTATTAATTACTACTTGCTTAAAAAAATTAAAAGTGGTATCATTTCTAGGTCAGATTGTCATACTTTGGTTTGACGTCTGTATTGATAATTTTAATGTTATCGGCACTTAGCTGACAGACAGATATTGAGTGGGAGGGGCAACCCAATTACCACATCACGGACTTAAGGAGGTGTGTCTCGTGGCTAAAAAAGTTATTAAAGTTGTTAAACTTCAAATCCCTGCTGGTAAAGCAAACCCAGCACCACCGGTTGGTCCTGCATTAGGTCAAGCGGGTGTGAACATCATGGGATTCTGTAAAGAATTCAATGCACGTACTGCAGACCAAGCTGGTCTTATTATTCCAGTTGAAATTTCAGTATTCGAAGATCGTTCATTCACTTTCATTACAAAAACTCCGCCTGCAGCAGTACTACTTAAAGTAGCAGCTGGTATCCAATCTGGATCTGGTGAACCAAATCGTAAAAAAGTGGCAACGGTTAAACGTGATAAAGTTCGCGAAATCGCTGAAACTAAAATGCCAGACCTTAACGCTGCTTCAGTAGAAGCTGCTATGTTAATGGTTGAAGGTACTGCACGAAGCATGGGTATTGTTATCGAAGACTAATCCCATTACTTGATGATGTATTTGTTTTTTGGAAGGTTGCGGAGTTTCTTTGTGAACGCGCAACCTTTATTCGTGGGAGGTAAAATCCGCTATAACCACAATCAAGGAGGAATTATATAATGGCTAAAAAAGGTAAAAAACTGCAAGATGCAGCAAAATTAATCGACCGTAATGCACTATACGGCGCTCAAGAAGCAATCGAACTTGCTCAAAAAACTAGCACAGTGAACTTCGACGCTACTGTAGAAGTTGCTTTCCGTCTAGGAATCGATACTCGTAAAAACGACCAACAAATCCGTGGTGCAGTAGTGTTACCAAACGGTACTGGTAAAACTCAACGCGTATTAGTATTCGCTAAAGGTGAAAAACTTAAAGAAGCTGAAGCAGCTGGTGCTGACTATGTAGGCGATGCAGAATACATCCAAAAAATCCAACAAGGTTGGTTTGATTTCGATGTAATCGTTGCAACTCCTGACATGATGGGTGAAGTTGGTAAACTTGGTCGTGTATTAGGACCTAAAGGTTTAATGCCAAACCCTAAAACTGGTACAGTTACTTTCGATGTAACAAAAGCTATCGCAGAAATTAAAGCTGGTAAAGTAGAATACCGTGCTGATAAAGCTGGTATCATCCACGCACCTATCGGTAAAGTTTCTTTCTCTACAGAAAAATTAGTAGAAAACTTCTTAACTGTATTTGATGTAGTGCAAAAAGCAAAACCTGCTGCATCTAAAGGTACTTACATGAAATCTGTAAACGTTACAACTACAATGGGTCCAGCTCTTAAAGTTGACGCTTCAAGCGTAGTAGTAAAATAATTAAAGTTTTTATGTAAATCTGTTGACGGCACTGTCTATCTATGATAAGATGGTTGCTGTTGTGAATCATCCATTTGTACCGTAGACAGTAGGAGTGACTTGTCACTTAATGATCCTACCGAGGACAGCGGAATTCGGATTCTTATTTTAAAGATGATGACTTTCAGCCTCTGTGTCTATTTGACCCAGAGGCTTTTCTTTTGTCGGTATAAATGACCCATTCTAATAGGAGGTGTCATCATGAGCAAAGTTATCGAAAACAAACAAGCACAAGTTCAAGAGATTACTGAGAAATTCCAAAATGCTGCTTCTGTAGTAGTTGTGGATTACCGTGGTCTTAACGTTGCGCAAGTAACTGAACTTCGTAAACAACTTCGTGAAGCTGGCGTTGAGTTCAAAGTTTACAAAAACACTTTAACACGTCGTGCTACTGAAGCTGTTGGTCTTGAAGGAATCAATGACGTATTAGTTGGTCCTAACGCAATTGCGTTCTCAAATGAAGATGTTGTAGCTCCTGCTAAAATCATCAACGAGTTCGCTAAGAAAAATGAAGCTTTAGAAATTAAAGCGGGTATTATTGAAGGTACAATCTCTTCTGTTGAAGATGTTAAAGCACTTGCAGAACTTCCATCACGCGAAGGTCTTCTTTCTATGCTTTTATCTGTACTTCAAGCTCCAGTGCGCAACTTCGCACTTGCAACAAAAGCTGTTGCAGAACAAAAAGAAGAACAAGGCGCGTAATTTCGTACGCACTATAACTTCTGCGGCATGATCCGCAACAATAAAACATTATCCAATTAGGAGGAAATTATAATGAATAAAGAGCAAATCTTAGAAGCTATCAAAGCTATGACGGTTCTTGAATTAAACGATTTAGTAAAAGCTATCGAAGAAGAATTCGGTGTAACAGCTGCTGCTCCTGTAGCAGTAGCAGGTGCTGCTGCTGGCGCTGTTGAAGAAAAAACAGAGTTTGACGTAGTATTAGCATCAGCTGGTGCTGAAAAAATCAAAGTGATCAAAGCGGTTCGTGAAATCACTGGTTTAGGTCTTAAAGAAGCTAAAGAAGTAGTAGATAACGCTCCTAAAGCTCTTAAAGAAGGTGTTTCTAAAGATGAAGCTGAACAAATCAAAGCTAAACTTGAAGAAGTTGGCGCATCTGTAGAAGTTAAGTAATCTCGCGTTACTTTTAAACAAAAGGAAAGCTCGTCATTGTGGCGAGCTTTTTTTCTTCATTCTGAGGAGGCGTGGAAATGTCAGATCACTATTATACGAGTAAGCCTCAAACTGAGAGTAAACCTCGTCACTGGACATTCAAGTTGTTAGGGCATACGTTTTCCTTTGAAACGGATGCAGGTGTATTTAGTAAAAGTGAAGTAGATTTTGGATCCCGTGTTTTAATAGATGCTTTTCAAATGCCTGATATTGATGGTGCGATTTTTGATGTGGGGTGTGGGTACGGACCAATCGGATTATCGATTGCCAAAACAAACCCAGACCGTACCGTTTTTATGATGGATATCAATGAACGTGCTGTTACACTCTCGCAAAAAAATGCGCAAGTAAACGGTGTTCAAAATGTACGGATATTTGTGAGTGACGGACTATCGAAGGTTGATAATGATGTAAACGCTGCAGCTATTTTAACCAATCCTCCAATTCGCGCAGGAAAGGAAACAATTTTCCGCTTTTACGATGGAGCTTATGATCAGTTAGTGTCATCTGGTGAGCTGTGGGTAGTCATACAGAAGAAGCAGGGTGCACCATCAACGGTAAGTTACTTAGAAGAAAAATTTTCTGAAGTCGATGTTGTGGAAAAGAAAAAAGGGTACTGGATAGTACGTGCGAAAAAATAAGTGAAATATGCATAAATTATTGACTTGACAAATCGGCTATGATAACATGATAAAATGCAAAAATATTATTTTGAGGTCGTATGCCCTTTTTGAATATGATTGTTATAATGTGGGTATACTTGCCAAGATAAGTTTAGTTAACCGAAAATGAGATCTTTTTGAAGACTCGTTTTCTTTTTGTCTTTCGAAATCATACACTATTTGTATGATTTTGCAAAGACCTAATATCGCTTTATTGAGGGGTGAATGAGTTGACAGGTCAACTAGTTCAGTATGGACAACACCGCCAGCGTAGAAGCTTTGCGCGTATTAACGAGGTGCTTGAGCTTCCAAATCTGATTGAGATTCAAACGGCGTCTTACGAGTGGTTCCTTGAAGAAGGTTTACGTGAAATGTTCCGTGACATTTCGCCGATCGAGGACTTTACAGGTAATCTTTCATTAGAATTCATCGATTATTCGTTAGGAGATCCTAAGTATGAAGTCGATGAGTGTAAAGAGCGAGATGTTACTTACGCAGCTCCATTACGTGTGAAAGTACGTCTTTACAACAAAGAAACAGACGAAGTGAAGGAACAGGATGTCTTCATGGGTGACTTCCCATTAATGACAGAGACAGGTACGTTCATTATCAATGGTGCTGAACGTGTTATCGTTTCACAATTAGTCCGTTCACCAAGTGTGTATTTCCATGATAAAACTGATAAAAACGGTAAGAAAGGTTTCGGAGCGACAGTTATTCCGAACCGTGGTGCATGGTTAGAATATGAAACTGACGCGAAAGATGTAGTATATGTGCGTATTGACCGTACTCGTAAGCTACCAGTAACTGTGTTACTTCGTGCGTTAGGCTTCGGTTCAGACCAAGAAATTATCGATATTATCGGTGATAACGAATATTTACGTAATACGTTAGAAAAGGATAACTCTGAAAGTACTGAAAAAGCACTTTTAGAAATCTATGAACGTTTACGTCCAGGTGAGCCACCAACAGTTGAAAGTGCGAAGAGTTTATTATACTCTCGTTTCTTCGATGCAAAACGCTATGATTTAGCGAATGTTGGTCGCTATAAAATGAATAAAAAGCTTCATATCAAAAATCGTTTATTTAACCAAACGATTGCTGAAACGCTTGTAGACCCAGAGACAGGCGAAATTTTAGTAGAGAAGGGTACAGTTCTTGACCGTCGTACTTTAGATAAAATCTTACCGTATCTAGAAGATACATCAAAAGGTATCGGTTACCGCACTTTATCACAAGTAGGTGGAGTGCTTGAAGATGACGTAACAATCCAGTCTATTAAAATTTATGCACCGAAAGATGAAGCGCAAAAAGAAATCAATATTATTAGTAATGCGTACATCGATGAAGAAGTGAAGAATGTTACACCTGCTGACGTATTATCTTCAGTAAGTTATTTCTTTAACTTACTTTACCAAGTAGGGGCAACAGATGATATTGACCATTTAGGTAACCGTCGTCTACGCTCTGTTGGTGAGCTTTTACAAAACCAATTCCGTATCGGTTTATCTCGTATGGAACGTGTAGTACGTGAGCGTATGTCTATTAACGATACAGCTGCTATCGTACCACAGCAATTAATTAATATTCGTCCGGTAATTGCGTCAATTAAAGAGTTCTTTGGTAGCTCTCAATTATCACAATTCATGGACCAAACAAACCCATTGGCAGAGTTAACGCATAAACGTCGTCTATCTGCATTAGGACCTGGTGGTTTAACACGTGAGCGTGCTGGTTTCGAAGTACGTGACGTTCACTATTCTCACTATGGTCGTATGTGTCCAATCGAGACACCAGAGGGTCCAAACATTGGTTTAATCAACTCATTATCTTCATTTGCCAAAGTAAATAAATTCGGATTCATTGAAACACCTTATCGTCGTATTGACCATGAAACAGGTAAAGTAACGGATCAAATTGATTATTTAACAGCTGATGAAGAAGATAACTACTATGTAGCACAAGCGAACTCACTATTAAATCCTGATGGTACATTTGCTAAAGACGAAGTAGTAGGTCGTTTCCGTGGGGATAATACAGTATTTAATAAATCGCAAATGGACTACATGGACGTATCTCCTAAACAAGTAGTTTCAGCAGCGACGGCATGTATCCCGTTCTTAGAAAACGATGACTCGAACCGTGCACTTATGGGTGCCAACATGCAACGTCAAGCAGTTCCTCTTCTTAACCCAGAAGCACCATTCGTTGGTACTGGTATGGAACACGTTGATGCGCGTGACTCAGGTGCGGCTGTAGTAGCGAAATATGATGGTATTGTTGAGCACGTTGAAGCTCGCTCTATCCGTGTTCGCCGTATTGAAGTCGTAGACGGTAAAGAGGTTAAAGGCGATTTAACAAAATATAAATTACAAAAATTCATTCGTTCTAACCAAGGTACTTCATACAACCAACGTCCGCTTGTAAAAGTTGGCGAACGTGTGAAACCTCGTGACATTTTAGCAGATGGTCCATCTATGGAAAATGGTGAACTTGCTCTTGGTCGTAACGTACTTGTTGCGTTCATGACTTGGAACGGCTTTAACTATGAGGATGCTGTTATCATGAGCGAACGCCTTGTAAAAGATGATGTTTATACATCTGTTCATATTGAAGAATATGAATCAGAGTCTCGTGATACAAAATTAGGACCTGAAGAAATCACTCGTGATATTCCAAACGTTGGGGAAGATGCGCTTCGTAACTTAGACGAACGTGGTATCATCCGCATCGGTGCAGAAGTCCGTGATGGTGACATTCTTGTAGGTAAAGTAACACCTAAAGGAGTTACAGAATTAACTGCTGAAGAACGCCTATTACATGCTATCTTCGGTGAAAAAGCTCGTGAAGTTCGTGATACTTCATTACGTGTACCACATGGTGCTGGCGGTATTATTCTTGACGTGAAAGTATTTAACCGTGAAGATGGCGATGAGTTGCCACCAGGTGTTAACCAATTAGTTCGTGCTTACATTGTTCAAAAACGTAAAATTCGCGTAGGGGACAAAATGGCCGGACGTCATGGTAACAAAGGGGTTATCTCTCGTATCTTACCGGAAGAGGATATGCCATTCATGCCAGACGGTACTCCTGTTGATATCATGTTAAACCCACTTGGCGTACCTTCTCGAATGAACATCGGACAAGTTTTAGAATTACACTTAGGTATGGCTTCTCGTTCCCTAGGCGTTCATATGGCAACTCCAGTATTTGATGGTGCCAACGAGGAAGATGTTTGGGAAACAATGGAAGAGGCGGGCATGAACCGTGATGGTAAAACAACTCTGTATGATGGGCGTTCAGGTGAACCATTCGATAACCGTGTATCAGTAGGGATCATGTACATGATCAAACTTGCTCACATGGTTGATGATAAACTTCACGCACGTTCAACTGGTCCTTACTCGCTTGTTACTCAACAGCCACTTGGTGGTAAAGCGCAGTTCGGTGGACAACGTTTTGGTGAGATGGAGGTATGGGCACTTGAAGCATACGGTGCTGCCTATACACTTCAAGAAATCTTAACAGTTAAATCCGATGACGTTGTTGGTCGTGTGAAGACGTACGAAGCAATCGTTAAAGGTGAAAGTGTACCAGAGCCAGGAGTTCCTGAATCATTCAAAGTATTGATTAAAGAGCTTCAATCACTTGGTATGGATGTGAAAATGTTAACGATCAATGATGAAGAGGTAGAGCTTCGCGACTTAGACGAAGAAGAAGATCTTCAACCAGCTGACGCACTTAACATTGCACCAAAACCAGAAACAGAAGAAGAGCCAGTAGAGTCTTTTGAATAATGGAAAACGTTAATTCGCATTCTTTGTGAACACGGTCAAAGTTATTTTTCAAATTAGTCGGGCAGGATTTAACGCCCTGTCCGGCTTTTTCTTTCAATAAATCATTCTATTTTTAATCTTTTGCTAAAGAAACATGATTCTTGCAAACGATTATCGAGCTGCGTAAAGAGTCTTTATAAAGACCTATACTAGAGGGAGGTAGGCTCCTTGATAGACGTTAATGAATTTGAATATATGAAAATCGGTTTAGCTTCTCCTGACAAGATTCGTTCTTGGTCATACGGTGAAGTTAAAAAACCTGAAACAATTAACTATCGTACATTAAAACCAGAAAAAGATGGTTTATTCTGTGAGCGTATTTTCGGTCCAACTAAGGACTGGGAGTGTCATTGTGGTAAATACAAACGTGTACGTTACAAAGGCGTAGTTTGTGATCGTTGTGGTGTTGAAGTAACACGTGCTAAAGTTCGTCGTGAACGCATGGGCCACATCGAATTAGCAGCACCAGTTTCTCATATCTGGTACTTCAAAGGTATTCCTAGCCGTATGGGTCTTATTTTAGATATGTCCCCACGTGCACTAGAAGAAGTAATTTACTTTGCATCTTACGTTGTAATCGAGCCAGGTGCTACAAACTTAGAAAGTAAACAATTGCTTTCTGAAAAAGAGTACCGTGCATATCGCGAAAAATTCGGAAACACATTCGAAGCAGCTATGGGTGCGGAAGCAATTAAGAAATTGCTAGGCAAAATTGATCTTGAAGATGAAACTCATTCTTTAAAAGAAGAGTTGAAATCAGCACAAGGTCAACGTCGTACACGAGCAATTAAACGTCTTGAAGTTGTTGAATCATTCCGTAACTCAGGTAACTCTCCTGAATGGATGATTTTAGATGTACTACCGGTTATACCACCAGAGCTTCGTCCAATGGTGCAATTAGATGGTGGTCGTTTTGCAACTTCTGACTTAAACGATTTATATCGTCGTGTAATCAACCGTAATAACCGTTTAAAACGTTTACTAGACCTTGGTGCTCCAAGTATCATCGTACAAAACGAAAAACGTATGTTACAAGAAGCTGTTGATGCATTAATCGATAACGGTCGTCGTGGTCGTCCTGTAACAGGTCCTGGTAACCGTCCATTAAAATCACTTTCACATATGCTGAAAGGTAAACAAGGCCGTTTCCGTCAAAACTTACTTGGTAAACGTGTTGACTATTCTGGTCGTTCGGTTATCGTAGTAGGTCCAAACTTAAAAATGTACCAATGCGGTCTACCAAAAGAAATGGCAATTGAGCTATTTAAGCCTTTCGTAATGAAAGAGTTAGTAGAACGTGGTCTTGCTCATAATATTAAATCTGCTAAACGTAAAATCGAGCGTTTAAACAACGATGTATGGGATGTTTTAGAAGATGTAATTCGTGAGCATCCAGTATTACTAAACCGTGCACCTACGCTTCACCGTCTTGGTATTCAAGCGTTTGAACCAACACTAGTTGAGGGTCGTGCTATTCGTCTTCACCCATTAGTATGTACAGCTTATAACGCTGACTTCGATGGTGACCAAATGGCGGTACACGTACCATTATCAGCAGAAGCACAAGCAGAAGCTCGTCTTCTAATGCTTGCTGCACAAAATATCCTGAACCCGAAAGATGGTAAACCAGTTGTAACACCATCTCAAGATATGGTATTAGGTAACTACTACTTAACACTTGAGCGTGAAACAGCTCGCGGCGAAGGAACAATTTTCTATGGGCCAAACGAAGTATTAATTGCATATGATACAGGTAATGTTCACTTGCATACTCGTATTGCGATAAAAGCAAGTTCGTTAAATAACCCAACATTTACTGAGGAACAAAATAATATGTTCCTATTAACGACTGTTGGTAAAGTAATCTTTAACGAAATCTTGCCTAAATCATTCCCATACATTAATGAGCCAACTGCATTCAACTTAGAACAAGAAACACCAGACAAGTACTTTGTTAAGTTAACAATTGATGAAGAAACGTTAAAAGAGCTTGAGGCAGATGCTGCTTATAATGGACTTGATGAAAAAGGTAAAGTTGATGCACAACGCACAGCTGTACTGCACAAACACTTTGCATCAGTACCAGTTGTAAACCCATTCCGTAAAAAATTCTTAGGTAATATCATTGCTGAAGTATTTAAACGTTTCCACATCACTGAAACATCTAAAATGCTTGACCGCATGAAGAACCTAGGATTCAAATATTCAACACGTGCTGGTATCACTGTAGGTGTATCTGACATCGTCGTATTACCAGACAAAGGCGAAATTTTAGCAGTAGCTCAAGAAAAAGTAGATAAAGTTCAAGCGCAATTCCGTCGTGGTTTCATCACGGAAGATGAGCGTTATGATCGCGTTATCTCAAGCTGGAGTGCTGCGAAAGATGAAATTCAATCGAAGCTGATGAAGTCGCTTGAGAAAACGAACCCAATCTTTATGATGTCTGACTCAGGTGCCCGTGGTAACGCATCTAACTTTACACAGTTAGCAGGTATGCGTGGTCTGATGGCCAACCCGGCTGGTCGTATCATCGAACTTCCAATTAAATCTTCATTCCGTGAAGGTTTAACGGTATTAGAGTACTTCATCTCTACTCACGGTGCTCGTAAAGGTCTTGCCGATACAGCCCTAAAAACTGCCGATTCAGGTTACTTAACACGTCGTCTTGTTGACGTAGCACAAGATGTTATCGTTCGTGAGGATGACTGTGGAACTGACCGTGGTTTAACAATTGGTGCGTTGATGGAAGGTACAGAGCTAATTGAAGCGTTAGATGAACGTATTATCGGTCGTCATACGAAGAAAACAATCTATCATCCAGAAACAAGCGAAGTGATTTTAGAAAAAGACGGATTAATCGACCAAGATATCGCTCGTATCATTATAGAGCTAGGTATTGAAGAAGTAACAATCCGTTCAGCATTCACATGTAATACAAAACATGGTGTATGTAAAAAATGTTACGGCATGAACTTAGCAACAGGTGAAGAGGTTGAAGTTGGAGAAGCAGTTGGTATTATTGCGGCTCAATCAATCGGTGAACCAGGTACACAATTAACAATGCGTACATTCCATACAGGTGGGGTTGCCGGGGATGATATTACACAAGGTCTTCCACGTATCCAAGAGATTTTTGAAGCACGTAATCCTAAAGGTCAATCAGTTATTACTGATATCGCAGGTACTGTTTCAGACATCACTGAAATCCGCGAAGGTCTAAAAGAGATTACAATTGAAGGTGAAGTAGAAACACGTAAATACGCAGCACCTTACAATGCTCGTCTAAAAGTACAAGAAGGCGACTTTGTAGAACGCGGTCAAGTATTAACAGAAGGTTCTATCGATCCAAAGCAATTGTTAAAAGTTAAAGACGTTTCAACAGTTCAAGAATACCTGTTAAAAGAAGTACAAAAAGTATACCGTATGCAAGGGGTAGAAATTGGAGACAAACATATCGAGGTAATGGTTCGCCAAATGCTTCGTAAAGTACGTGTAATTGAAGCTGGTGATACAGAATTATTACCAGGCTCATTACTAGATATTCACCAATTCTCAGAAGCAAATGTAGATGCTGTGTTAAATGGCAAAAACCCTGCAACTTGTCGTCCTGTTATCCTAGGTATTACAAAAGCGTCTCTTGAAACAGAATCATTCTTATCCGCTGCATCATTCCAAGAAACAACTCGTGTGTTAACGGATGCTGCTATTAAAGGAAAACGTGATGAACTTCTTGGTCTGAAGGAAAACGTAATTATCGGTAAACTTGTTCCTGCAGGTACTGGTATGCAACGTTACCGTCAAATCCGTATTGAAAAAGATGAGCTTGACACAGAAAACTTAGTTTCTGCTGAATAATCATTAAAATAAGTGCCGAAGAGATGTGTTTTTATCATCTCTTCGGGCTTTTTAAAGATATTAGTTGACAGTCGAAATTGGTAATGATAATATATTGAAGGTTGATAGTTAACTGTCTATACTTCGGAGGATATGAAAATGTCTTATGATAGAGTAAGGGATAGTCAAACAATCATAGGTACAAAGCAAGCAGTAAAAGCAATGCGAGCCGGTTCAGTGAAAGAACTTTTTGTGGCACTCGATACAGACAATTGGGTAACCGATTCGGCCATATCTTTCGCGAGAGAAATCGGTATACCAGTTATTCTTGTTGAGTCGAAAAAGGAACTGGGCAAGGCCTGTGGAATCCACGTTGGAGCTGCAGTAGTTGCGATTACTGTAGATTAGTTTTTGTGTATTAAACACAAAGACTTTGTTTTTACCCAAAAAATGAACCACCTGGATGTGTGGTATTAACAAGGAATAAATGAAGGGAGGAAATACCGATGCCTACAATTAACCAATTAGTACGTAAGCCTCGTCAATCTAAAAGCACGAAATCAAAATCACCAGCGTTAAACAAAGGATATAACTCATTTAAAAAATCTTTAACTGATGTTAAATCTCCACAAAAACGCGGAGTTTGTACTCGTGTAGGTACAATGACACCTCGTAAACCAAACTCAGCGTTACGTAAATACGCTCGTGTACGTTTAACTAACCAAATCGAGGTTACAGCTTATATCCCAGGTGAAGGCCACAACTTACAAGAGCACAGTGTTGTTCTTATCCGTGGCGGACGCGTAAAAGACTTAGCGGGTGTTCGTTACCATATCGTACGTGGAGCTCTTGATACAGCTGGTGTAAACGGTCGTTTACAATCACGTTCTAAATACGGAACAAAACGCCCTAAAGAAAAAAAATAATTTAACATTATTGAGCGTTGCTTAATAATGAGCCTAAGTAGTTGTCGCAAATTTCTAATCTCGCTAGCAGATTGGGAATTTTCGCGACAAACATGACAAAACAATTCTTATAAAATAAATCGATAACTATTCGAAAGGAGGAAAACACATGCCTCGTAAAGGTCCTGTTTCCAAACGTGACGTGTTACCAGATCCAATTTATAGTTCAAAACTAGTAACTCGTTTAATTAATAAAATGATGGTTGATGGTAAAAGAGGTACTTCTCAAAAGATTTTATATGGTGCGTTCGAACTTGTTAAAGAACGTTCTGGTGAAAATCCAATTGAAGTATTCGAAGCTGCTCTAAATAACGTAATGCCAGTTCTTGAAGTACGCGCTCGCCGTGTTGGTGGTTCTAACTACCAAGTGCCAGTAGAAGTACGTCCAGAACGTCGTACAACTTTAGGTCTTCGTTACCTAGTTAACTATGCTCGTCTTCGTGGTGAAAAAACGATGGAAGAGCGTTTAGCTAACGAAATCCTTGATGCTTCTAACAACACTGGTGCATCAGTTAAAAAGCGTGAAGATATGCACAAAATGGCAGAAGCGAACAAAGCATTCGCTCACTACCGTTGGTAATCTAAACATCGCATAAGCCCAATATGGAAGGAGAAATACCTTATGAAACGCGAATTCTCACTAGAGAATACTCGTAATATTGGGATCATGGCTCACATTGATGCTGGTAAAACAACAACTACTGAGCGTATCCTTTATTACACAGGTAAGATTCACAAAATTGGTGAAACTCACGAAGGCGCTTCTCAAATGGACTGGATGGAACAAGAGCAAGAACGTGGTATCACAATCACTTCTGCTGCGACAACAGCTCAATGGAACGGCAACCGTGTAAACATCATCGATACTCCTGGACACGTAGACTTCACTGTAGAAGTTGAACGCTCACTACGCGTACTTGATGGCGCAGTAACAGTTCTTGATGCTCAATCTGGTGTTGAGCCTCAAACTGAAACAGTTTGGCGTCAAGCTACAACTTACGGCGTTCCACGTATCGTGTTCATTAACAAAATGGATAAAACAGGAGCAGATTTCCTATATTCTGTAGGAACTCTACACGATCGTTTACAAGCAAACGCTCATCCTATCCAATTACCTATCGGAGCTGAAGATCAGTTCTCAGCAATCATTGACTTAGTTGAAATGAAAGCTACTTTCTACGGCGACGAAAAAGGTACTGCAGTAACTGAAGGTGAAATTCCTGAAGAACACCGCGCACAAGCTGAAGAATACCGTGAAAAATTAATCGATGCTGTTGCAAGTGTTGATGAAGAAATCATGGAAAAATATTTAGAAGGCGAAGAAATTTCTGTTGCTGAACTTAAAGCGGCTATCCGTCGTGCTACGATCGCAGTAGAATTTTACCCAGTAATCTGTGGTACAGCATTCAAACACAAAGGCGTACGCCCAATGTTAAATGCAGTTGTTGATTACTTACCATCTCCATTAGATGTACCAGCAATCAAAGGTACTGATATTGATGGTGACGAGGAATTAGAACGTCATTCTTCAGATGAGGAGCCATTCTCAGCTCTTGCATTCAAAGTTATGACTGACCCATTCGTAGGTAAATTAACTTTCTTCCGTGTTTATTCTGGAACTTTAGAATCAGGTTCATACGTACAAAACTCTTCTAAAGGTAAACGTGAACGCGTAGGCCGTATCCTACAAATGCACGCAAACTCTCGTGAAGAGATTTCTAAAGTATTTGCTGGGGACATCGCAGCAGCAGTAGGTCTTAAAGATACTACTACTGGTGATACTCTATGTGACGAGAAAAACTTAGTTATTCTTGAATCAATGGAATTCCCTGAACCAGTAATTTCTCTTTCTGTAGAACCAAAATCAAAAGCTGACCAAGACAAAATGGGTCAAGCTTTACAAAAACTTCAAGAAGAGGATCCAACTTTCCGTGCTCACACTGACACAGAAACTGGTCAAACAATCATCTCAGGTATGGGTGAGCTTCACCTTGATATCTTAGTTGACCGTATGCGCCGTGAATTTAAAGTAGAAGCTAACGTAGGTGCCCCAATGGTATCTTACCGTGAAACATTCCGTGGCTCTGCAAAAGTTCAAGGTAAATTCACTCGCCAATCTGGTGGTCGTGGACAATACGGAGACGTAACGATTGAGTTCTCTCCAAATGAAGAAGGTAAAGGCTTTGAATTCGAAAACGCTATCGTTGGTGGTGTAGTACCTCGTGAATACATTCCTGCAGTAGAAGCTGGTCTTCGTGACTCTCTTGACCGCGGTGTAGTAGCTGGTTACCCACTAATCGATATTAAAGCGAAATTAGTATTCGGTTCTTACCATGACGTTGACTCGAATGAGATGGCGTTCAAAATTGCTGCATCTATGGCTCTTAAAGAAGCTTCGAAACAATGTGATGCAGTTATTTTAGAACCAATGATGAAAGTTGAAGTTGTAATTCCAGAAGAATACCTAGGTGATATCATGGGTAACATTACTTCTCGTCGCGGACGCGTTGAGGGTATGGAAGCTCGCGGTAACTCTCAAGTTGTTCGTGCAATGGTTCCTTTAGCGGAAATGTTTGGTTATGCAACAACTCTTCGTTCAGCAACGCAAGGACGTGGTGTATTCTCAATGACATTCGATCATTATGAAGAAGTACCAAAATCAATCGCTGCTGAAATCATCAAAAAAAATAAAGGTGAATAATTGAATTTTCATCTTGCATAAAGTATAACTAATTTGTAAGCTATGATTGTGGGATGGTGGATGGGCCCGTTCGCCATCAGCAATCATTCTATAATTTTTTTGAAAATATAAACATATAATTTTGAGGAGGCAATCTCTAATGGCTAAAGAAAAATTCGACCGTTCAAAAACGCATGCTAACATTGGTACAATCGGACACGTTGACCATGGTAAAACAACTTTAACTGCTGCAATCGCAACAGTTCTTTCTAAAAAAATGGGTGGAGAAGCTAAATCATACGCTGATATCGATAACGCTCCAGAAGAAAAAGAACGTGGTATCACAATCAATACTTCTCACGTAGAATACGAAACTGATACTCGTCACTATGCACACGTTGACTGCCCAGGACACGCTGACTATGTTAAAAACATGATCACTGGTGCTGCTCAAATGGACGGCGGTATCTTAGTAGTATCTGCTGCTGACGGCCCAATGCCACAAACTCGTGAACACATCCTTTTATCTCGTCAAGTAGGTGTTCCATACTTAGTAGTATTCATGAACAAATGTGATATGGTAGACGACGAAGAATTATTAGAATTAGTAGAAATGGAAATCCGTGACCTACTTTCTGAATATGACTTCCCAGGTGACGATCTTCCTGTAATCAAAGGTTCTGCTCTTAAAGCTCTTGAAGGTGAAGCAGAATGGGAAGAAAAAATCGTTGAATTAATGGACGCTGTAGATTCTTACATCCCAACTCCAGAACGTCAAACTGACAAACCATTCATGATGCCAATCGAGGACGTATTCTCTATCACTGGTCGTGGTACAGTTGCAACTGGCCGTGTTGAACGTGGTCAAGTTAAAGTTGGTGACGTTGTTGAAATCATCGGTATCACTGAAGAAGCTAAATCTACAACTGTAACTGGTGTAGAAATGTTCCGTAAATTATTAGACTATGCTGAAGCTGGTGACAACATCGGTGCTTTACTTCGTGGTGTAGCTCGTGAAGACATCCAACGTGGTCAAGTATTAGCTAAACCAGGCTCAATCACTCCACACACTAACTTCAAAGCTGAAGTTTATGTTTTATCAAAAGAAGAGGGTGGCCGTCATACTCCATTCTTCTCTAACTACCGTCCTCAGTTCTACTTCCGTACAACTGACGTAACAGGTATCTGTAACTTACCAGAAGGCGTTGAAATGGTAATGCCTGGCGATAACATCGAAATGACAGTAGAACTTATCGCTCCAATCGCTCTTGAAGAAGGTACTAAATTCTCTATCCGTGAGGGTGGACGTACTGTAGGCGCTGGCGTAGTTGCTTCTATCCAAAAATAATTTTAGCGCAAGCTAATTTTCCAAACCAATCTGTAGGGACGCTTACAGATTGGTTTTTTATGTTAAAATAAGAAAAGATTTATGGATAATCCAACCTTAATTAGATTATTTTATGTATACATAATAGATGAAATATCAAAGAACAGAAATATCTCAACATGGTAAAAATTAGAATAGAATTTTTTTTATGAACTGGTGGGGATGAAGGCTAGTGCAGCATGTAGAGTGTAGAATCGCGTTCCTTTCAATTTCTACCAACCTTTTTAATAGTTCTTACAGTTCTTACATATAAACATTTCATGAAAGGGGAATTTGTAGATGGAGATGAAAATATTGCTGATTGAAGATGATTCATCGATTTTCGAAATGATTCAGACACGTTTTGCACAATGGTCGCTTCAAGTTGTAGGTCCTAAAGATTTTCAAAAGGTGATGGATGATTTTATTGAACAAAAGCCGCAGCTTGTATTGATTGACATTCAGCTTCCGGCCTATGATGGCTTTCATTGGTGTCGTGAAATACGTCATATCTCAAAGGTGCCAATTCTCTTTCTATCTTCACGAGACCACCCAATGGATATGGTAATGGCAATGCAAATGGGTGCGGATGACTTTGTACAAAAGCCTTTCCATATGGAAGTATTACTAGCAAAGGTACAAGCTATTTTACGCCGTACATATGATTATATAGAAGAATCAATGGATGTCACACGGTTTAATGGTGCAGTTATTGACTATGCACGCAGTGAGATTATGTATGAGGGTAACCTTGCTTCGTTAACTAAAAATGAACTCTTTATTTTACGCGTTTTAGTGGAGAAGGCTGATCAAATAGTCTCTAGAGATGATTTAATGAGAAAGTTATGGGATGATGAGCGTTTTGTTAATGATAATACATTGTCAGTAAATGTTAATCGATTACGTACGAAGCTTGAGGATATAGGTTTACAAGAAGTGATTTTAACTAAAAAGGGACTTGGTTATATGGCTGTAACACAAGGGACGTGAGTGACAATGTTAATTTTATTTTTAAGAGAACGCCTCGCATGGATAGGCTTTTTCGTTTTTATCATGGTCATTATCAATGTTTTATTTTCTTTAGATGCGGGATTAGAGGGAATATCTATTTGGTATATGAATATTAGCGTGCTTATTAGTTTTATGATCTTTCTTACTTGGCGATATGTAGTAGAAGTAAGACAGCTAAATGATTGCCTGGGAAATGTGGAAAGTCAACTCGATGATGTGCATAGCAAAAATTTGACTTTATCACCTTTTCAAACGGCATACCTTACGAAAATTGAAGATGTTTTTTATGATAAGAACACAGAGTTAAATCAAGCAAAGGTACAGCTGCAGGAATATTCGGATGAACTCCTAGCATGGGTTCATGAAGTAAAGGCACCTTTAACTTCAATTAATTTAATGCTGGATCACATAGAAGATTTGACACTACGTCGTAAATTAGAGACTGAGTGGCTAAGACTGCATTTATTGGTTGATCAGCAGCTACACCAAACACGTTTAGCTTCTATTGAAAAAGATAATTATATGACAGAGATCGAGCTAAAGACTGTGGTCTATAAGGAAATAAGAGCTATGCAGGCATGGTGTATTGAAAAAGGTATCGGTTTCGATGCTGAAGAGTTAACAGAGACAGTGATGACGGATGGTAAATGGCTAGCCTTTATCATCCGACAAATTCTTTCCAATGCTATTAAATATAGTCCTGCAAATTCGGAGGTGTTGATTTTTACGGAAATAGATGCAACTGGAGCAACGCTATTACATATAAAAGATGCAGGTATTGGCATTCGTAAGGAGGATTTACCTCGAATTTTTTATAAATCGTATACTGGGACGGCCGGTAGAGAGTCTGCACAATCAACAGGTATGGGTCTATACTTAGCACATAATGTGGCACAGAAAATCGGCGTTCGTATTACTGTCCAATCCCTTGTTGGAGAAGGCTCGATATTTACATTACGTTTTCCATTGCAAAATGAATATGTCAAACTAACAGGTAGATGACGAAATTGTCACCTACCTTTTTATATTGTCATGTAAAACACACGAATGGGTGAAGAAGACAGGGTACACTTGAACTATAGAAAGGGGCGTCTACAAGTGGCAGTTTTAATTGGTCGTAAAGTAAAAAAAATATATGGTAAAAAATCAACAGCCCAAGAGGTTTTAAAGGGCATTGATTTAGAAGTTAATAAAGGTGAATTTGTTGGCATTATGGGACCTTCAGGCTCTGGAAAAACAACACTTTTAAATGTTTTATGTTCGATTGACTTTGCAACAGAAGGTGTTATTGAAATAAATGGTCAAAACTTACGTGGTATGAAGGAGAAGGCGTTAGCTAATTTCCGTCGTGAACAATTGGGATTCATATTCCAAGATTATAATTTGTTAGATACACTAACGGTAAAAGAAAATATTCTACTACCATTAGCTATTGGTAGGCTACCAAAGGCTGTTGCAGAGAGTCGCTTAAAAGAGATTACACACTTATTAGGTATTACTGAGACTTTAAATAAATATCCAAATGAAATATCAGGTGGTCAAAAGCAACGTACATCAGCAGCTCGTGCACTTATTACAAATCCGTCGCTTGTATTCGCTGATGAACCTACAGGCGCACTTGATTCAAAATCAGCCACTGCACTGTTAAAAAATCTGCAAAGTATTAATGAATCAAAAAAAGCAACGATTATGATGGTTACGCATGATGCGGTAGCAGCGAGCTTTTGTACCCGTGTTCTATTTTTGAAGGACGGACTTATTTATAGTGAGCTTTATAAAGGAGATAAAACGAGACAGGCATTTTTCCAAGAAATCATGCATACGCAAAGTGTGCTAGGCGGTGACGGCTATGAGTCTTAGTAAACTCGTGCTTCGCAGTATGAAAAAAATATGAAGCATTATTATTTATATTTTTTCGCACTTATTTTTAGTGTTACTTTATACTTTTCCTTTGTGACATTGCAGAATAATGCTGAAGTGTTGGCTACAGTAGACAAGAGCGGTACGGCCAAAGCGGGTTTTGCTGCGGCAACATATATGCTGTACTTTATTGTCTTGTTTTTCGTCCTATATGCTAACCATTTATTTATGAAGCGTCGCAGTAAGGAAATAGGCTTGTATCAGCTAATAGGGATGACAAAGGGGCTTATCGTACGCTTATTAGCGGTAGAAAGTATCCTCTTATTTGTAGGAGCA
The DNA here is from genome assembly GCF_041262405.1 of Lysinibacillus sp. RC79. Lineage (NCBI taxonomy): Bacteria > Bacillati > Bacillota > Bacilli > Caryophanales > Bacillaceae > Lysinibacillus > Lysinibacillus sp. RC79. The sequence goes on along the minus strand of NZ_JBGCCD010000008.1, from coordinate 29,146 downwards.
ATCGTTTTAGGGATGCTTGCAGGGTTCTTTAGTTCGCGCTTATTTGCAATGATATTACTGCGGGTACTCGAAAAAGAGGCACTTGTGACGATGACATTTAGTACAGAGGCATTACAGCAGTCTATCGTAGTATTTGCCATTCTACTAGTTATTGTACTTGTACAAATGGCTTGGATGATTTACCGCGTATCATTACTATCATTATTCAGTGCTTCCAAGCAAGCCGATGAGCGCGTAAAACGTTTCAGCCCATTACAAATGGTCATTGGTTTTTTGGGGCTTGTACTAATTGCATATGGCTACTATGCATCAACGAAGCTCTTCGATATTAACTCTCAGGGCAATTTAACTCTTAATATGATTATTATTTTAGCAACTACCATTGGTGGAACGTTCCTTGTTTTCCGTTTCTCTGTAGCATTTATTATGAATTCAATTCGTCTTAAGAAAAATGGACATTTAACTGTCCGTGATGTATTAGCATTAACACCGATTATGCATCGCATGAAAGGTAATGCGAAATCCCTAACGCTTATAACGGTTTTAACGGGTGTTTCACTTGGGGTTACAACATTAGCATATATATCTTATTATTCAACAGGCTCGTCGTCATATAGCCAAGTACCTGCAGATTATATTTTGCTTGAAGGCCATTTCCAGGAGTTTTTAAAGGAGCTTGAAGAAAATAATATTGATTTTGATAAAAAAGATTTCCGATTACAGAGTGTTTCAGCTTCACTTGCACAATTATTACCTGAAGATCAGCAAAATAAGGATAATCCCTTATATGGTGTAGAAGGAATCATTACTACAATTCCGTTGTCTGATTATCAACAAATAGCTCCTGAAGCTTTTGTTTCGGATTACGATGTTATTTTAACAAACTATAAAGGCTATATGACAGAGATGTTTCCGCTTGAAAAGGATCGTGATGTAGTTGTCACTATAGGAGGTCCAGAGGAATATAGGAAAGAAACCCTTCATGTAAAAGATATACAACATGAGAGTATTATAAGTGGTGCTGTGACTGGTGGGCCTGGGGGACCTGTTTTCGTAGTTTCAGATGCATTGTTTAAAGAATTAGCTGCTCACGAAGTACCTGATTTGTTGCATAAACAAACTTCTATTACATTAAAGAATAAAAGTGATTTAGCTCTAGCTGAGAGTTTATATATGCAAACAAAAGATGTACAAATAAATGGAGTGAATTTTTCATTCTATATACTGTCTTATAAAGAACAACGTAAGGAGAATATTGAAACATTAGGTTTAATAATTTTTACTGCAGCATTTTTAGGCTTAGCATTTTTAATGACAACAGGTAGTATTTTATACTTTAAACAAATGTCTGAGGCTGAAGAGGAGCGAGGTTCTTATACGATATTAAGAAAGATTGGCTTTGCTGAAAAAGATATTATGAAAGGTATATATATGAAACAAGCCTTTAATTTTGGTGTTCCGTTAATAATAGGGTTACTTCATAGTTACTTTGCTGTTAAGTCAGGGTGGTTTTTATTCGGCTCAGAGTTAACCGCACCATTATGGATTGCTATGAGCTGCTATATAGCGTTATATGCTATTTTTGCTATACTTTCTGTTGGTTATTATAAAAAAGTCATTCGTGAATCGTTATAATAGGAAGAAATCTAAAAGCAGTATGATTATTTAAGATCATACTGTTTTTTTTGTTTAAATTTGGAAAATTATTATAGGGGTATAAAAACATCTTGACTTTCAATTATTAGACGATTAAAGTTTAATGTATTAGTAATCTAGTGTACGAAAGTGAAGTGTTGAAATGAACGCAGTAATTGTGGCAGTAGCTGTCATGTTAATATTAAGTTTGCTCCGTATCAATGTTGTTCTTTCTCTTGTGTTGGGTGCCTTTGCAGGGGGTCTAACAAGCGGCATGGGTATTGAAGCAACTGTACAATCATTTACAGAAGGTCTAGGAGCAGGCGCAACGATTGCTTTAAGTTATGGATTGCTTGGTGGTTTCGCCATTGCTATTTCAAAAACGGGAATTCCTGAATTAATGATTGCAGGGATTTTAAAGATATTAAATAAAAACGGTACAAGTAATCGAAAAGGTTTAGTAAAGGTTTTAATCTTCTTACTGATCTTTATGATGTCTATTTTCTCACAAAATTTAATTCCAATTCATATAGCCTTTATTCCATTATTAATACCGCCACTTTTAAAAGTTTTAAATATGCTAGAGGTTGATCGACGAATTATCGCAACACTAATTGCTGTTGGTTTAATAGGGACATATAGTTTCGTTCCTGCTGGCTTCGGAGCTATATTCCAAGACATCGTTTCTACGCAAGTAACTAAGGCAGGTATGGAGGCATCTTCACGTGATGTACCAATAGCGATGGCTATACCCGTTCTTGGGATGTTAATTGGATTATGTGTAGCCTTCTTCGTTTACCGGAAACCTCGACAATATCAAAATAATGATGTAGAGACAGAGTCTTTAAATGTTAATGTTAGTAAGTTCGTGATTTTTTCTACGACTGCGGCTTTAATTGTCGCTCTATGTGCACAAATTTATACTGATTCGATGATTGTAGGTGCTTTTGCAGGCATTATGATTATGTATTTTACTGGTGCACTTAATTGGAAAGAGGCAGATGAGATTCTTTCTGAGGGAATGAAGATGATGGCCTTTATTGGTTTTGTGATGATCGCTGCAAATGGCTTTGCATCGGTTATTAACGCTACGGGTCATGTAGATAGCTTAATTTCAAACTCTTTAACAATTCTTCAAGGAAATAAGAGTCTAGCTATATTGATTATGTTGGTCATTGGTTTAATAGTGACGATGGGGATTGGTTCATCCTTTGCGACAGTACCTATCATCGCGACCTTATTTGTTCCTCTTGCACAAGGGTTAGGAATGAGTCCTTTGGCGATTATCTGTCTTATAGGTACAGCAGGTGCTTTAGGTGATGCCGGTTCTCCTGCTTCAGATTCTACTCTTGGACCAACTGCGGGTTTAAATGTAGATGGACAGCATAATCACATTTGGGATACATGTGTGCCAACGTTTATTTTTATAAACATCCCACTCATTATATTTGGCTGGGTTGCATGTGTGTTTTTCTTATAAAGTGAAAACCTCCGGCGGATGTCACGGAATCGGAAAGGAGTTCAAAAAGGATGTTAGCCTAAAATCATCGCATCCATGCGATAACGGCTAACTGACCTGCATCATGTTGTTGCCGCTGCCGCTTCGCTTTCGCGCAGATAAAACCCTTTTGCTGTCGCTTCGCTTTCGCACAGACAAAACACCTTGCTGCCGCTACGTTAGCACTGCGCTTTCGCACAAAAAACATCTGCTGCTGACGCTTCGCTTTCGCGCAATAAACATCTGCAGGTCTAAGCACAAAGCCGATTCTGGACGCGATTATGCCGAGGCATAATTGATTTAGTGGGTATTCTTCATCCGCCACTGATTATTAGTCTTTACCAACCGGGATTTTACGGGCAGTGAGTCTCCTACCTAACTTCTTTGCTTTGGCTGAATTTTGAGGTGGGAGTTTTACTGCTCGTTAATGCGGGATAAAGATATTGTAAGAGCGGTTTCTAAATAGTAGAGACTGCTTTTTTACATAATGATATTGCTTAATTGTTAGAAATGTCCGAAAACGTTGATATAACAGCCTTATGTGTTGCAAAGTGCATTGAAATTTTATATACTAATAAACGGCTTAGATAAGCGAGAAATATTAGTGAATATTAGTAGTATAAGAATATCTGCAACATTTAAAAGAATTTAGCGAAAAGACTTGCTTATTCTTTTTTTATTGTGTATAATGTTGAATGTTGGTCTTTGACTGCGATGAAACGAGAGGTTGCCGACACACCCGGCCGCTTTGCCATGGCGGTGTGTAGGATAATTTTCGTGGAGAATGTCTAGAAAATAGGCGAGAAGGAGGGAAAATAATGGCAAAACAAAAGATTCGTATTCGTTTAAAAGCGTATGATCACCGTATTTTAGATCAATCTGCTGAGAAAATTGTGGAAACTGCAAAACGTTCAGGTGCAAGTGTATCAGGTCCGATTCCACTTCCAACTGAGAAGTCTGTGTACACAATTCTTCGTGCTGTTCACAAGTATAAAGATTCTCGTGAACAATTCGAAATGCGTACGCATAAACGTCTGATCGATATCGTTAACCCAACACCACAAACTGTTGATGCGTTAATGAAACTTGATTTACCATCTGGCGTTGATATCGAAATCAAACTTTAATGGTAAAAAATATAACTTTTTTAAAACTTACAGGAGGTGTGACAAATGGCTAAAGGAATCTTAGGTAGAAAAATTGGTATGACACAAGTTTTCGCTGAAAACGGCGATTTAATTCCGGTAACAGTTATCGAAGCTGCTCCAAACGTAGTGCTTCAAAAGAAAACTGTTGAAACAGACGGCTACGAAGCGATCCAAGTTGGTTTCGAAGACAAGCGTGTTAAGCTTTCTAACAAACCAGAACAAGGTCACGTAGCAAAAGCGAACACTGCTCCTAAGCGCTTCATTCGTGAATTCCGCAACGTAAACGTGGGAGAATACGAAGTTGGTCAAGAAGTCAAAGTAGAAATTTTCGCAGAAGGCGATGTAATTGATGTAACAGGTGTTACTAAAGGTAAAGGTTTCCAAGGTGTAATTAAACGCCACGGTCAATCTCGTGGTCCTATGGCCCACGGTTCTCGTTACCACCGTCGTCCTGGTTCAATGGGTCCAGTTGCTCCGAACCGCGTATTCAAACAAAAGAAATTACCTGGTCAAATGGGTGGCACTGTAGTTACAATCCAAAACTTAGAAATCGTGAAAGTTGATGCGGAACGTAACTTACTACTTGTTAAAGGTAATGTTCCTGGTTCTAAAAAAGCTCTAGTTACAGTTAAAACTGCAATTAAAGCTAAGTAATCACCTAAGGAAAGGAGGAAACAGGAATGACAAAAGTATCTGTACTTAGTCAAACAGGTGCTTCAGTTGGTGAAATCGAATTAAACGATGCGATTTTTGGAATCGAGCCAAATGAAGCAGTATTATTCGACGCTGTAGTAGCACAACGCGCTTCTCTTCGTCAAGGTAATCATAAGGTTAAAAACCGTTCTGAAGTTGCTGGTGGTGGTCGTAAACCATGGCGTCAAAAAGGAACTGGTCGTGCTCGTCAAGGTTCTATCCGTTCTCCACAATGGCGCGGCGGTGGTATCGTATTCGGTCCAACTCCACGTAGCTATTCTTACAAATTACCTAAAAAAGTTCGTCGCTTAGCTCTTAAATCTGCTTTATCAGCTAAAGTAGTAGAACAGAACTTCTTAGTTCTTGATGCTCTTTCACTAGCAGCACCAAAAACAAAAGAATTCACAAAAATCCTTAAAGATCTTTCTTTAGAGAAAAAATCTTTATTCGTAACTGCTGACCTAGATGAAAACGTAGCATTATCTGCTCGTAACATCCCTGGTGTAACAGTTTTAACTGCAAATGGAATCAACGTTCTTGATCTATTAGGTCATGATAAAGTTGTATTCACAAAATCTGCAGTAGAAAAAGTTGAGGAGGTGCTTGGATAATGGAAGCACGTGATATTTTAAAACGTCCAGTCATTACTGAGCGTTCTTCAGAACTTATGGCCGAGAAAAAGTATACTTTCGAAGTAGACACTCGCGCTAACAAAACTCAAGTAAAAGACGCTGTAGAAGAAATCTTTGGTGTAACAGTTGAGAAAGTAAATGTTCTTAACTACAAAGGTAAATTCAAACGCGTAGGCCGTTACGGTGGTTACACTAACAAACGTCGTAAAGCGATTGTTAAATTAACTGCTGATAGCAAAGAAATCGAATTATTCGAAGTGTAATCCTTTATGGATTTATGATTTGAACACTCAAGAAGGAGGGAAACACAATGGCGATTAAAAAGTATAAACCTACCTCTAATGGTCGTCGTAATATGACGTCTTTAGACTTTGCGGAAATTACAACTAACAAGCCTGAGAAATCATTGCTTGAACCAACTAAACGCAAAGCTGGTCGTAACAACCAAGGTAAAATCACTGTTCGTCATCATGGTGGTGGTCATAAGAAGCAATACCGTGTTATCGATTTCAAACGTGTGAAAGATGACATTCCGGCAAAAGTTGCTACTATTGAATATGATCCAAACCGTTCTGCGAATATCGCATTAATCAACTACGCTGATGGAGCAAAAGCTTACATCTTAGCACCAAAAGGTCTAGAGGTTGGTCAAACAATCGTATCTGGTCCGGATGCTGATATTAAAGTAGGTAACGCATTACCATTAGCAAACATTCCAATGGGTACTACAATCCATAACATCGAGTTAAAACCTGGTAAAGGTGGACAATTAGTACGTTCTGCTGGTACTTCTGCACAAGTACTTGGTCGTGAAGATAAATACGTAATCGTTCGTCTACAATCTGGTGAAGTACGTTTAGTATTAGCTACTTGCCGTGCTACAATCGGTCAAGTTGGTAATGAACAACACGAACTTGTAAACATCGGTAAAGCAGGTCGTAGCCGTTGGTTAGGTAAACGCCCAGAAGTACGTGGTTCTGTAATGAACCCTAACGATCACCCACACGGTGGTGGTGAAGGACGTTCTCCAATCGGACGTAAATCACCAATGACTCCTTGGGGTAAACCAGCACTTGGTTACAAAACTCGCAAGAAGAAAAACAAATCGGATAAATTCATTATCCGTAGTCGTAAAAAATAAAGTGGTTAAACTACGGTTCTATGTGAGAGCCGTGGTGGAATCACGAAGGGAGGTTCCTACATGGGTCGCAGCTTGAAAAAAGGACCTTTTGTTGATGGTCACTTATTGAAAAAAGTGGAAGCACAAGAGGCTTCTGAGAAAAAACAAGTTATCAAAACTTGGTCACGCCGTTCTACAATCTTCCCGAACTTCATCGGATTAACAATTGCTGTATATGATGGACGTAAACATGTTCCTGTATACGTAACTGAAGATATGGTAGGCCACAAACTTGGTGAGTTCGCACCGACACGTGCTTACAAAGGTCACGGTGCAGACGACAAGAAAACAAGACGCTAATTTTGAGAGGAGGTAAATCCTAATGACACAAGCTAAAGCTATCGCTCGTACAGTTCGCATCGCTCCTCGTAAAGTACGTCTAGTTGTAGACTTAATTCGAGGCAAGCAAGTTGGTGAGGCAGTTGCAATTTTACGTCATACTCCAAAAGCGGCGTCTCCAGTCGTTGAAAAAGTATTAAAATCTGCAGTTGCTAATGCTGAACACAACTACGATCTTGACATCAACTCTTTAGTAGTTTCTGAAGTTTTCGTTGATGAAGGTCCAACATTAAAACGTTTCCGTCCACGTGCACAAGGACGTGCAAGCGCAATTAACAAACGCACAAGCCACATTACTCTAGTGGTATCTGAGAAGAAGGAGGGTTAATCCATGGGTCAAAAAGTACATCCAATAGGACTACGCGTTGGTATTATTCGTGACTGGGAGTCAAAATGGTACGCTGAAAAAGACTATGCAACTCTACTTCACGAAGACATTAAAGTGCGTAAACATATTGAAACGGCTCTTAAAGACGCTTCTGTTTCTAAAATTGAAATCGAACGCGCTGCAAACCGTGTAAACATTACAATTCACACTGCGAAACCAGGTATGGTAATCGGTAAAGGTGGTTCTGAAGTTGAGAATCTTCGTAAATACCTTAGCGATTTAACTGGTAAACGTGTACACATCAACATTATCGAAATCAAACGTGCTGATCTTGACGCTCGTCTAGTAGCTGAAAATATCGCTCGTCAATTAGAAAATCGTGTATCATTCCGTCGTGCGCAAAAGCAAGCGATCCAACGCACAATTCGTGCTGGTGCAAAAGGAATTAAAACACAAGTATCTGGTCGTTTAGGTGGCGCTGATATCGCGCGTGCTGAACACTATAGTGAAGGAACTGTTCCACTTCATACTCTACGTGCTGACATCGACTATGCACACGCAGAAGCTGACACTACTTACGGTAAATTAGGCGTTAAAGTATGGATCTACCGTGGTGAAGTTCTTCCTACGAAGAAATCTGTGGAAGGAGGCAAATAATATGTTATTGCCTAAACGCGTAAAATACCGTCGTGAACACCGCGGAAACATGCGTGGCGAAGCGAAAGGCGGTAAAGAAGTATCTTTCGGCGAATGGGGCTTACAAGCTCAAACAGCTAGCTGGATTACTAACCGTCAAATCGAATCTGCCCGTATCGCGATGACTCGTTACATGAAACGTGGCGGTAAAGTTTGGATTAAAATCTTCCCACACAAACCTTACACTAAAAAACCTCTAGAAGTCCGCATGGGTTCTGGTAAAGGTTCTCCTGAAGGTTGGGTTGCAGTAGTAAAACCAGGAAAAGTAATGTTCGAAATTGCTGGTGTATCTGAAGAGATCGCACGTGAAGCACTTCGTTTAGCATCACATAAGCTTCCTGTTAAATGTAAGATCGTAAAACGTCAAGAAACTGGTGGTGAATCTAATGAAAGCTAATGAAATCCGTGACCTTGCCACTTCTGAATTAGAATTGAAAGTGAAATCACTGAAAGAAGAGCTTTTCAACCTTCGCTTCCAATTGGCGACTGGTCAATTAGAAAACACAGCTCGTATTCGTGAAGTGCGTAAAGCAATCGCGCGTATGAAAACTGTTATTCGTGAAAGAGAAATCAGTGCAAATAACTGATAAAGGAGGTTTTCAAGTATGACTGAGCGTAATCAACGCAAAGTTTACACGGGCCGCGTTGTTTCAGATAAAATGGACAAAACTATTTCTGTTTTAGTTGAAACTCACAAAAAGCACAAGCTTTATGGTAAACGTGTAAAATACTCTAAAAAGTTTAAGACTCATGATGAGTTAAACACAGCGAAAATCGGTGATATCGTACGTATCATGGAAACTCGCCCGCTATCAGCAACTAAACGTTTCCGTCTAGTTGAAGTTGTAGAAAAAGCGGTTATTATTTAATAACTATTTCGGAACAACCAATTTCCGAAGGGAGGTAACCTAAGTGATCCAACAAGAAAGTCGTATGAAAGTTGCTGACAACTCAGGTGCACGTGAAGTTCTTACAATTAAAGTCCTTGGTGGCTCTGGCCGTAAAACTGCTAACATCGGTGATATCGTTGTTTGTACAGTTAAGAAAGCAACACCAGGTGGCGTTGTTAAGAAGGGTGACGTTGTTAAAGCTGTTATCGTTCGTACTAAATCAGGCGTGCGTCGTAAAGATGGTACGTACATCAAATTTGATGAAAATGCTTGTGTAATTATTCGTGATGATAAATCACCACGCGGAACTCGTATTTTCGGACCTGTTGCACGTGAATTACGTGACAGCAACTTCATGAAAATCGTTTCTCTAGCTCCAGAAGTTCTTTAATTTCATGATAGTGCCAATCAAGGAGGTGCGACAGTATGCATGTAAAAAAAGGTGACAAGGTTAAGGTTATCACTGGTAAGGATAAAGGCAAAGAAGGCGTTATTCTTGCTTCTTACCCTAAACAAGATCGCGTTCTTGTTGAAGGTGTAAACATCGTGAAAAAACACGTAAAACCTAACCAATTGAATCCACAAGGTGGTATTGTAAGCCAAGAGGCTGCAATTCACGTTTCGAACGTAATGCTAATCGATCCTAAATCTGGCGAGCCGACTCGTGTAGGTTATACAATCGAAAACGGTAAAAAAGTTCGTGTTGCAAAAAAATCAGGTGCAGTAATCGACTAATTTCTATAAAAGAAGGGAGGTACACAAATGAGCCGCCTAAAAGAAAAATATTTAAATGAAGTTTCTCCTGCTCTTATGAGCAAGTTTGGATATAAATCAGTTATGCAATTGCCGAAAGTTGAGAAAATCGTTATCAACATGGGTGTTGGTGATGCTGTTCAAAACTCAAAAGCATTAGATGCAGCTGTAGAAGAATTAACAATTATCACTGGTCAAAAACCAGTAGTAACTAAAGCGAAAAAATCGATCGCAGGTTTCCGTCTACGTGAAGGTATGCCTATCGGTGCTAAAGTTACATTACGCGGTGAGCGTATGTATGAATTCTTGGATAAATTAATCTCAATTTCACTACCACGTGTACGTGACTTCCGTGGTGTTTCTAAAAAAGCATTCGATGGTCGCGGTAACTACACTTTAGGTGTTAAAGAGCAATTAATTTTCCCAGAAATCGATTACGATAAAGTTTCAAAAGTACGCGGTATGGACATCGTGATCGTAACGACAGCGAATTCTGATGAAGAAGCTCGCGAGTTATTGACACAATTCGGTATGCCGTTCCAAAAGTAATTAAACAAGGAGGGCGAAAACGTGGCTAAAAAATCTATGATCGTTAAACAACAACGTAAGCAAAAGTTTAAAGTGCAAGAATATACACGTTGTGAACGCTGTGGCCGTCCACACTCTGTATATCGCAAATTTAAACTTTGCCGTATTTGTTTCCGAGAACTTGCATATAAGGGACAAATTCCTGGCGTGAAAAAAGCCAGCTGGTAATCCCCTAATTTGGGAAGGAGGTAAATGTAATGACAATGACTGATCCGATTGCAGATATGCTTACTCGCATTCGTAATGCGAACATGGTTCGTCACGAGAAGTTAGAAGTACCGGCTTCCAACGTGAAAAAAGAAATCGCTGAAATTTTAAAGCGTGAAGGTTTCGTACGTGACGTAGAATACGTGGAAGACAACAAACAAGGTATCATCCGTATCTTCTTAAAATACGGTAAAGATAACGAGCGCGTTATCACTGGTTTAAAACGTATTTCTAAACCTGGTCTACGAGTATATGCTAAAACAAATGAAGTGCCTAAAGTACTGAACGGTCTTGGTATCGCTTTAGTGTCATCTTCACAAGGTTTATTAACAGATAAAGAAGCTCGCGCTAAACAAGTTGGCGGCGAAGTTCTAGCATACGTTTGGTAATTAGCAATAAATGAATGGAGGTGCAACTAAATGTCTCGTGTAGGTAAAAAAATTATCGAGGTACCAGCTAACGTAACTGTTACTGTTGCAGCTGACAACTCAGTTACCGTTAAAGGTCCTAAAGGCGAACTTGTTCGTTCTTTCAACCAAGATATGAAAATTGAGCAAGAAGGTAACGTACTTTCTGTATCTCGTCCTTCTGACTCAAAAGAACACCGCACAAACCACGGTACAACTCGTGCGCTATTAGCGAACATGGTTACTGGTGTTTCTGCAGGTTTCGAAAAATCATTAGAACTTATCGGTGTCGGTTACCGTGCGCAATTACAAGGTAAAAAACTTGTTCTTAACGTAGGTTATTCACATCCAGTTGAGTTCACACCTGAAGATGGTCTAGAAGTTGAAGTTCCTTCAAACACTAAAATCATCGTTAAAGGTATCAGCAAAGAACGTGTTGGTGCTCTTGCATCTAACATCCGTGACGTGCGTCCACCAGAGCCTTATAAAGGTAAAGGTATCCGCTATGAAGGCGAATATGTTCGTCGTAAAGAAGGTAAAACAGGTAAATAATGCTGCCTAGGCATTAGAAAGGAGTGACCCTTGTGATTACGAAACAAGATAAAAATCAGGTTCGTAAAAAACGTCATGCACGCGTACGTTCTAAAATTTCGGGTACTGCTGAGCGTCCACGCTTAAACGTATTCCGTTCAAACAAGAACGTTTACGCTCAACTTATCGATGACGTAGCAGGCGTAACAATTGTTAGCGCATCTTCTCAAGAAAATGGTTTTGAAGGTGCTGGTAGCAATGTTGATGCTGCAACTAAAGTCGGTGAAACAATCGCAAAACGCGCTACGGAAAAAAATATTACTGATGTAGTATTTGACCGTGGTGGTTACTTATATCATGGACGCGTGAAAGCTTTAGCTGAAGCTGCACGTGAGAACGGTTTAGAATTTTAATAAAAAGGAGGGACACATTTCATGAGTCGAATTGACGCAAACAAACTTGGAGAACTTGAAGAACGCGTAGTTACTATTAACCGTGTTGCTAAAGTTGTTAAAGGTGGACGTCGCTTCCGCTTCACAGCATTAGTTGTAGTTGGCGATAAAAACGGTCATGTAGGTTTCGGTACTGGTAAAGCTCAAGAGGTGCCAGATGCTATCCGTAAAGCTGTTGAAGATGCGAAGAAAAACTTAATCGAAGTGCCACGCGTAGGTGGAACAACTCCACACTTAGTGCAAGGGCGCTTTGGTGCAGGAGAAATCCTAATTAAACCTGCTGCTCCTGGTACAGGGGTTATCGCTGGTGGTCCAGTACGTGCCGTACTAGAACTTGCTGGTATTACTGATATTCTTTCAAAATCTCTTGGAACTAACACACCAATCAATATGGTGCGTGCAACAGTTCAAGGTTTAACTGAATTAAAACGCGTAGAGGACGTAGCTAAATTACGTGGTAAATCAGTGGAAGAAATATTAGGATAAGGGGGGAAAGATAATGGCTAACAAATTAGAAATCACCCTTACAAAATCTGTGATTGGTTCTAAACCTGCGCAACGTAAAACAATCGAAGCTCTAGGTTTACGCAAATTACACCAAACTGTTGAGAAAGCTGATAATGCAGCAACTCGCGGTATGATTGATGTAGTAGCTCACTTAGTTACTGTAAAAGAAAACTAATTTTTAATTAACGAACAAGGAGGTGCCATCCAATATGAAACTTCATGAGTTAAAACCAGCAGAAGGTTCCCGTAAAGTACGTAACCGCGTAGGTCGCGGTATCGGTTCTGGTAACGGTAAAACTGCAGGTAGAGGTCATAAAGGTCAAAACTCTCGTTCTGGCGGCGGTGTACGCCCAGGATTCGAAGGTGGTCAAAACCCTTTATTCCGTCGTTTACCGAAACGCGGCTTTACTAACATTAACCGTAAAGAGTACGCGATCGTTAATCTTGACACATTAAACCGTTTTGAAGATGGTGCAGAGGTAACAACTGCATTATTACTTGAAACAGGTTTAGTGAGCAATGAAAAAGCTGGAATTAAAGTTCTTGGAAACGGAACTCTTAACAAAAAGCTTACTGTAAAAGCTCATAAATTCTCAGCTTCGGCTAAAGAAGCAATTGAAAATGCCGGCGGAACTACTGAGGTGATTTAATGTTTCAGACGATCTCTAACTTTATGCGTGTTCGAGATATACGAAATAAAATCATTTTTACTCTTTTAATGTTAATCGTTTTCCGTATTGGTACGTTTGTACCAGTACCAAACGTTGACGCTAATGTATTAAAGGCAACTGATGAGTTCAATCTCGTTGGTTTCCTGAATACTTTTGGCGGTGGTGCTTTAAAGAACTTCTCTATCTTTGCGATGGGAATTATGCCTTACATCACTGCTTCAATCATTGTTCAGTTATTGCAGATGGACGTAGTGCCGAAATTTGCTGAGTGGGCAAAGCAAGGTGAAGTCGGAAGACGTAAACTTGCTCAATTTACTCGTTACTTTACAATTGTTCTTGCCTTTATCCAATCATTCGCGATGTCATTTGGTTTTAATAGAATGTATGGTGGATCTTTGATTAAAGAAGAAGGAATTTTAACATATGTTACAATTTCTATTGTATTAACAGCGGGTACAGCATTCCTAGTATGGCTTGCTGAACAAATTACTGCGCATGGTGTTGGGAATGGTATTTCAGTTGTAATTTTCGCAGGTATTGTTGCGGCATTACCGAATGGCATTAACCAAATCTATGCACAGCAAATCGAGGGTGCTGGTGATAAACTATTTATCAATCTAGTGATTCTCGGATTGCTTGTTTTAGTTCTGCTTGCAGTTGTTGTTGGAGTTATCTACGTGCAACAAGCACTACGTAAAATTCCAATTCAATATGCAAAACGAGTTACTGGACGCAACCAACAAACAGGTGCTCAACAAACGCATTTACCGTTAAAAGTAAATGCTGCAGGGGTTATTCCGGTAATCTTTGCATCAGCGTTTCTGATGACACCTCGTACGTTAGTTCCGTTCTTTGGTGATGGTGCTGTATCAACATTCATTCAAAACACGTTTGATTATACAAAACCTGTTGGGATGATTGTTTATGTTGTATTGATCGTCGCGTTCACATATTTCTATGCATTCGTACAAGTGAATCCAGAAAATGTGGCAGATAACTTGAAAAAGCAAGGTGCTTACATTCCGGGTATTCGTCCGGGTGAAAGTACTCAAACGTATTTAACAAGCGTGTTATATCGTCTGACATTTGTCGGTGCGATTTTCTTAACTGTTATTTCAGTAATGCCGATTATTATCATAAACTTTATGAATCTACCTGCCACAGTGCAGATCGGTGGTACTAGTATTATTATCGTAGTCGGCGTAGCGCTGGAAACGATGAAACAGCTAGAATCTCAACTTGTTAAACGTCACTACAAAGGCTTTATGAAATAATGTTGGTTTTTAGGGAACGTTCTATCGTTTCCTGAAATCAGCAAACCTTTTGTGGGAGGAATATTTCCGTATGAATATCGTTTTAATGGGTCTGCCAGGTGCTGGTAAAGGCACACAGGCAGATAAAATTGTTGAGAAGTACGCGATTCCTCATATTTCTACAGGCGATATGTTCCGTGCTGCTATTAAAGATGGTACAGAACTAGGCTTGCAAGCTAAATCGTTTATGGATCAAGGTGCTCTAGTACCGGATGAAGTAACGATTGGTATTGTTCGTGAACGACTTGCTAAACCTGATTGTGAAAAGGGCTTCTTATTAGATGGATTCCCACGTACTGTTCCTCAAGCTGAAGCTTTAGACAGCATCCTTGCTGATCTTGGTAAAGCTATTGAACATACAATTAACATCCAAGTTGAAAAAGATGAGCTAGTTGCTCGTCTATCAGGTCGTCGTATTTGTAAAACTTGTGGCACATCTTATCATCTGATTTTCAATCCTCCAGCTGAGGAAGGAAAATGCGATAAAGATGGTGGCGAGCTTTATACGCGTGCGGATGATAATCCTGAAACGGTTGCAAACCGTCTGGAAGTAAATATGAAACAAGCACAACCTTTACTTGACTACTATGAAGTAAAAAGTGTGTTAACAAATATTGATGGACAGCAAGATATTAACAAAGTGTTTGCTGATCTTGATGCTCTATTACAGGGCAGCCGCAGCTGATACCCGGCTCCGGGCGCAGAATACTGCTTCCGCGGGAGGCATGCGGGAGCAACACCGAAACATAATTTTTTTGAGAGTTGCAAAAGCATATTGTGCCCGGTATATATTTCTTTTAAAAAGTGCAACATTACTTTTGGAAGAGTATAATGGGTTTCGTGGAAGCATCTGTGTAACGGGTATGAATATCTCATCAAAGACATTCCGGTATTCGTGTAAACATGGGAGGTTCAGTGCCCTTAATGGTTCTGTATATTCCGTGGATTGTGTGAAGCGAAACCAGACGAGCGTCTTTCAAACATCTCTCATACAATCCAAACATATGTTGAAACGAGGTTGCTTCTATAGTTGCAGCAGATATCCGTTTGATGTAACGATGAGAACTTTAATTTGCATATAGAGAGGAGACAGAGTAGATGGCGAAAGATGATGTAATTGAAGTCGAAGGAACAGTTGTTGAGACTTTGCCAAACGCGATGTTTAAGGTAGAATTAGAAAATGGACATGTGATTTTAGCACACGTATCTGGTAAGATTCGTATGCACTTTATCCGCATTCTACCTGGAGATAAGGTTACTATCGAGTTATCTCCTTATGATTTAACTCGCGGTCGTATCACATACCGTTTTAAATAATCTTTTGCGCTCCGGACTACTAAGGAGGTTAGGTTAGATGAAAGTGAGACCATCTGTAAAACCGATCTGCGAAAAATGTAAAGTAATTCGCCGACGCGGTAAAGTAATGGTAATCTGTGAAAATCCTAAACACAAACAAAAACAAGGGTAATTCTAAAGGAGGTGCACAACGTACATGGCACGTATTGCTGGTGTTGACATTCCTCGCGACAAACGCGTGGTAATTTCATTAACTTACATTTACGGTATTGGTAAAACTACAGCTCAGAAAGTATTAGCTGACGCAGGTATTTCAGAAGATACACGCGTACGCGACTTAACTGAAGATGAGTTAAACAAAATCCGTGAACAATTAGACTCATACAAACTTGAAGGTGACTTACGTCGCGAAACTTCATTAAATATTAAACGTCTGATGGAAATCGGTTCATTCCGTGGTATCCGTCACCGTCGTGGTTTACCTGTTCGTGGTCAAAATACGAAGAACAATGCGCGTACGCGTAAAGGTCCTCGTAAAACAGTAGCGAACAAGAAAAAATAATCAGTAAAGGAGGTTCCTTCTTAACATGGCTCGTAAACAACAAACTCGTAAACGTCGTGTGAAAAAGAATATCGAATCTGGTATTGCACACATTCGTTCTACATTCAACAATACAATCGTAACGATTACAGATATGCAAGGTAACGCTGTATCTTGGTCAAGTGCTGGTTCTCTTGGTTTCCGTGGTTCACGTAAATCTACACCATTCGCTGCTCAAATGGCTGCAGAAACTGCTGCTAAAGCATCCCTTGAACATGGTCTGAAAACGTTGGAAGTAACTGTTAAAGGTCCTGGTGCAGGTCGTGAAGCTGCAATTCGTGCACTTCAAGCTGCTGGTTTAGATGTAACTGCTATTAAAGACGTTACTCCAGTTCCTCATAATGGTTGCCGTCCGCCAAAACGTCGTCGCGTGTAATGGGTGCGTCTCATATTGTATGAGAACATCATTTTTTGTACAGACTGTCTTGTGCAGATAATAAACGATACGTCAATGACGATCGAATCTATGATGGAAAGAACCTATACATTCGATGTTTTGAAGGAGGGTAAATAAAATGATCGAAATTGAAAAACCAAAGATTGAAACGGTGGAGATCAGCGAAGATTCCAAATATGGAAAGTTTGTTGTAGAACCGCTTGAACGCGGATATGGAAACACTTTGGGTAATTCTTTACGTCGTATCCTTCTGTCTTCATTACCAGGAGCTGCTGTCACTTCAATTCAAATTGACGGTGTTCTTCACGAATTCTCAACTGTAGAAGGCGTTGTAGAGGATGTAGCTTCAATTATTTTGAACGTGAAAAAACTAGCTCTTAAAATCTACTCTGACGAAGAAAAAGTTATTGAGATTGATGTAAAAGGCGATGGTACAGTTACAGCTGCTGACATTACACATGACAGTGATGTAGAAATTTTAAACCCGGATCTATATATTGCAACAATCGCTAAAAACGGTCATTTACGTATGCGTATGTACGCTCAACGCGGCCGTGGTTACACTCCTGCTGATCAAAACAAACGTGAGGATCTTCCTATCGGCGTGATCCCGATCGACTCTATTTACACTCCAGTATCACGCGTCAATTTCCAAGTGGAAAATACTCGTGTAGGTCAGTCTTCTGACTACGATAAACTTTCTCTTGATGTGTGGACAGATGGTAGCATCGGTCCGAAAGAGGCGATTTCGCTCGGAGCAAAAATTTTAACCGAGCATCTAAACATCTTCGTTGGCATGACAGATGAGGCACAAACTGCTGAAATCATGGTCGAAAAAGAAGAAGATCAAAAAGAAAAAGTTTTAGAGATGACTATCGAAGAACTTGATCTTTCGGTTCGTTCTTATAACTGCTTAAAACGCGCTGGTATTAACACAGTACTAGAACTTGCGAATAAGTCAGAAGACGACATGATGAAAGTTCGTAACCTTGGACGTAAGTCACTAGAAGAAGTAAAAGCGAAGTTAGAAGAGCTTGGTTTAGGATTACGCAAAGAAGACTAAGCGATTTAAACAAAACTTATAAGATCAGATATTTTTTATAAAGGAGGGAAACATCCATGGGTTACAGAAAACTTGGTCGTACAAGTTCTCAACGTAAAGCGATGTTACGTGACTTAGCTACTGATTTAATCATCAACGAGCGTATCGAAACTACTGAGGCTCGCGCTAAAGAAGTACGTAAAGCTGTTGAAAAAATGATTACTTTAGGTAAACGCGGAGATTTACACGCACGCCGTCAAGCTGCTGCATTCATCCGTCGTGAACTAGTAACAACTACTGATGCAGAAGGTAACGAAACAACTTCATTTGCACTTCAAAAGTTATTTGATGATGTTGCACCACGTTATGCAGAACGTCAAGGTGGTTACACTCGTATTCTTAAAGTAGGTCCTCGTCGTGGTGACGGTGCACCTGTTGTTGTGATTGAATTAGTTTAATCATTAGAGAAGACAAGTGATAAAGAGGGTGGAATCACCACCCTCTTTCTTTATAAACGATTTATACGACAAATAATTAAGCTGAGCGTTATGATGAGCGGACACTGTTGTGTGGCGTCTCGTTTAGCTCTCCGCACCTCATTCAGAGGGAACAAGGGCTTGAGCACCCGTGTTTCTTGAAAATGTAACGACTAGCGCATTTCTATCGAATGAGGTGCGCGCTTTTTTATTTTTTAGGGAATTATGATAGCGCCAATTTAGTGGTGCTTTTTTTTATATTCTCGTTTTATAATTGCGCTCGCCAGAATGTTTGGGTTCCTCACTCCAACATTTGATGTATTCTTGAAGAAATAACCTATAAATTATATTTATTCCTATATATTCCGAGTAAAATAAATGAAAAGTGATTTTAGCACTTTTCTTTTATCGACATACTGATTGTAGTAGAATTCATACATAAAAAAGTGTAAGTTAGTTAGTAGAGCTGAGCATGTAGAGAGGAGTTCTAGAAATGCCAGAAATTTTATCATTAAATAATGTGACATTTTCATATACACCAGAAGAAAAAGAAAGTCGTAATGCAGTTGAAAATGTAAGCTTTGCGGTACAGGAAGGGGAATGGATTGCCATTGTTGGCCATAACGGTTCTGGTAAATCCACCATTGCAAAGCTTATGAATGGTTTGCTTTACCCACAACAGGGCGATGTACGTATATTACGTGAACCATTAAGTGAAGAAAACCTATGGGCAAGCCGCTCACAGATGGGCATGGTTTTTCAAAATCCAGACAATCAATTTGTTGGAGCGACAGTGCAGGATGATGTTGCTTTTGCTCTTGAAAATAACGGAGTACCGTTTGAAGAGATGGTAGAACGTGTACATGCAGCACTAGAACAAGTAAAAATGAGTGATTTTTTAGATCATGAGCCACATCATTTATCAGGTGGGCAAAAGCAGCGTGTTGCCATTGCAGGCGCACTCGCATTGAAGCCAAAGCTCCTTATTTTAGATGAGGCAACGTCTATGCTAGATCCCCAGGGGCGTGCTGAGGTATTACAAACAGTTCAAACTTTGCGTGCTGAAACAGGGTTAACGGTAATATCTATTACGCATGATTTAGAGGAAGCAATGCTGGCAGATCGTGTTCTCTTCATGAATGATGGAAAGAAATTTGCTGAGGGTACACCTGCTGAAATTTTTGCACTTGGGGACAAGCTAGTTGAGTTTGGGCTAGACTTGCCATTTGCCATGAAGTTATCAAAGTTATTGCAAAAGGAAGGTGTTCCGTTAATGGGGCAACATATGACAGAAGAAGAGTTGGTGAATGATTTATGGACATCAAACTTCAACAAGTAAGCTATGCCTATTCACAAGGTACACCTTTTGAAAAACGTGCATTATTCGATGTGGATTTTGAAATTCCTTCACATACGTTTCGGGCAATCATCGGGCATACCGGTTCCGGTAAATCGACAATTCTTCAGCATTTTAATGCACTTCTAAGACCAACTTCTGGGGAAGTACATATTGGAGATCGCATTGTTGTAGCTGGAAAAAAGGCGAAGAATTTAAAGGCTGTACGTCAAAAGGTTGGTATTGTGTTTCAATTCCCGGAGCATCAGCTATTTGAAGAAACTGTATTGAAGGATATTATGTTTGGTCCTATGAACTTTGGTGTATCAGAGCAAGAGGCTGAAGCGCGAGCAAAAGAGCTTGTAGGCTTAGTAGGCTTACCAGAGAACGTACTTGAAAAATCACCTTTTGATTTATCGGGTGGACAAATGCGCAGGGTAGCAATTGCTGGGGTTCTAGCGATGGAACCTGAAGTTATTGTTTTAGATGAACCAACTGCAGGGCTTGATCCACGCGGTCAGAAAGAGATTATGGATATGTTTTATAAGCTGCACGAGGAACGTGGCCTAACGACGATACTCGTTACGCACAGTATGGAGGACGCAGCTCGTTATGCAGACACTATTGTCATTATGCATGAAGGGAAAAATGTACTAAGTGGCACACCACAAGAAATTTTCAAAGATGTAGAGACATTAAAAAATTTCCGCTTAGAACTACCTCGTATCGTACGCTTTCAACAAAAAATTGAAAAAATGATAAACAAATCCTTCTCAAAGATATGCTTAACCGAAGAAGAGCTGGCCACTGAAATTTCTCGAGTGCTAAGAGAGGAGCGTGGACAGTCATGATGGAGAAAATGATATTTGGGCGCTTCCTTCCAGGAAATTCTCCAGTTCATAAGCTCGATCCACGATCAAAGCTTATATTTGTGTTTGCATTCATTATTATTGTTTTTTTAGCAAACAACATAGTGACATATGCCTTGCTATTGGCTTTTACTTTACTCATTGTGCTAGTATCACGTATTCGTCTGTATTTTTTAATTAATGGTCTAAAGCCAGTACTTTTTTTAATGGCATTTACCTTCTTGATTCATATATTTATGACGAAAGAAGGTGCCCCAGTATTTGAGTGGAAGTTTATCACTATTTATGAAGAAGGTATCCGACAAGGGATATTTATTTCGATACGTTTCCTAGTTCTAGTGTTTATGACATCTATCTTAACGCTTACAACGTCACCGATTTCCATTACCGATGGCATTGAAGTACTGCTAAATCCATTAAAAGCGGTGAAAGTGCCTGTACATGAGTTAGCTCTGATGATGTCTATTTCATTGCGCTTTATTCCAACGTTAATGGATGAAACAGATAAAATTATGAAAGCACAAATGGCGCGTGGTTCGGATTTATCTTCTGGACCAATAAAGGATCGTATTAAAGCGGTTGTGCCATTACTGGTACCTCTCTTTGTAAGTGCTTTTAAACGAGCTGAGGACTTAGCAACAGCTATGGAAGTAAGAGGTTACCGTGGAGGCGAAGGGCGTACAAGGTATCGCAAGCTAAAGTGGGATATGAGTGATACATTTGCCCTTGTGTTTTTAGTAGCGATGGCCGCTTTACTATTCTTCTATAGAAGTTAAAAGGAGTAAGCTTTATGCGACGATTAAAAGCAATTATAAGTTATGATGGAACGCAATTTTCTGGTTATCAAGTACAGCCTGGAGAGCGCACAGTACAGGCAGAGCTTGAGCGTGTTCTAGCCATTATGCATAAAGGGGAAAAGATAAAGGTAACAGCTAGTGGCCGTACAGATGCAAGGGTGCATGCAACAGGTCAAACATTGCATTTTGATTCACCACTCGCAATTCCAGTAGATAAATACATGAAGGCATTGAATGTTCAACTGCCAAGAGATATTCGGGTAATGTCGATTGAAGAAGTTGCTGCAGACTTTCATGCGCGCTACAGTGTAACAGGGAAGCGGTACCGATATATATGGTCATGTGAGCCTGTACAGAGTCCATTCCGCAGACAATACACTGTAGAGACGAATGGTGTAAAACCAAATGTTGAGGCAATGCAGGAGGCAGCAAAGGCTATTATCGGTACCCATGATTTTTCATGCTTTTGTGCAGCCAATACAAGTGTCAAAGATAAGGTGCGCACAGTAACTTCACTACAATTTGAATGGTATGGTGAAGAGCTTCATATGGTGATTGAAGGAAATGGCTTCTTATATAATATGGTACGTATTATCGCAGGCACGCTTTGGGAAGTTGGTATAGGACGTCGTGACATTGAGAACGTGGAGTTAGTCGTTCAATCGATGAATCGCGATAAAGCAGGCAAAACTGCACCTCCTCAAGGTCTGTATCTTGAGAAAGTCTTCTATTAAAAGTTTCGTCACCATAGCGTGTGGTTGATTTCCGTTCCGACTGGGCGCTTTGCCGCTGACGCTTCGCTTTCGCGCAGAGCAGAGCTTCCTGGGGGCGTCCGATGAGCCGCTTTTGTTGCTGCCGCTACGTTAGCACTACGCTTTCGCACAGAAAACATCCGCTTCGTTGCAGGGTCTCATCTGTGACGCTGATCCCCGAGGAGTCGCCCAGTCTCCACTCCAATCAACCTATATCAATTTCGTCGGTGTAATTGCGTCTGGATTTTGAATTGCGCCCGCGAATTTTATAGAAATCTTGACACGAAATAACATTATATTTAAAAAATGAAGGCTAATAAAAGCCCTAATTTAACCAATCAATGAATCTGAACAACTTCTCCAGGTGTTTATTGAAATTGCTTGACTTTAAAAGTCATTCATTATATGATAACAGATGGTATTTTCATTACCACCACAAATAAGCCCCGAAAACTTATAGTGTAGTTTAATGAAAAATAACGGTAATCGAATCGATTAGGAGGATATATACATGCGTACAACATTCATGGCTAAAGGTCACGAAGTAGACCGTAAATGGCTAGTAGTTGATGCAGAAGGCCAAACTCTTGGACGTTTAGCTTCTGAAGTAGCTGCTATCTTACGTGGTAAACATAAACCAACATTCACACCAAACGTTGACACAGGTGATCACGTAATCATCATCAACGCTGACAAAATCCATTTAACTGGTAACAAATTAGAGGGTAAACTTTACCGTCACCATACTCAATTTGCGGGTGGTTTAAAAACTCGTACTGCTGGTGAAATGCTAGATAAGTACCCAACAAGAATGATCGAATTAGCAGTTAAAGGTATGCTTCCTAAAAACTCTTTAGGTCGCAAAATGTTCGGTAAACTAAACGTTTACACAGGAACAGAACACCCACATGCTGCACAAAAACCAGAAGCATACGAGCTTCGCGGATAATATAAATTAAGAGGAGGATATTACTTTGGCACAAGTTCAATACATCGGCACTGGTCGCCGTAAAAGCTCTGTAGCTCGTGTACGTTTAGTACCAGGTACAGGTAAAATTGTTATCAACAAACGTGAAATCGAAGAATACGTACCATTCGCTGCATTACGTGAAGTAATTAAACAACCATTAGTAGCTACTGAAACTACAGGAAGCTACGATATCCACGTAAACGTTAACGGTGGTGGATACACTGGTCAAGCTGGTGCAGTACGTCACGGTATCGCTCGTGCTCTACTTCAAGTAGACCCAGATTTCCGTGCTGCATTAAAATCTGCTGGATTACTTACTCGTGATTCACGCATGAAAGAACGTAAAAAACCAGGTCTACGCGGCGCTCGTCGTGCACCTCAGTTCTCAAAACGTTAATATCGTTGTTATATCAACGTTTTCAAACCCTTTCTCGAATTTTCGAGAAAGGGTTTTTTGTGTGGAAAATGCTTTAATCCTAAGGCACTGTTATTGTCTGGAATATTAGTAGCAATTATGATGTGTAATTTATATAGAAATGGCTGATACTACTGTTAAGTTGTTTATTCTGAAAATGGAGGTCAATATATGAAAAGGCTATTAATAGTATCACTTGCAGCAGTTGCACTTCTTGGTGCATGTGGTAATAAAACTGACGTAAAAAAAACTGAAGAAGTAAGAACAGGAAATAATGCAGATCAAAGACAGGTAGAAATAACAGAAGGTCAAGCGAATGCCAAAATTCTCAGTAGTACAGATTGGCAAGCCACAAAAGTTTACGATAAAAATAATAAAGATTTAACAGCAGAGAATTCAAATTTAATGGGCCTTGCGAAATATGACGGTGATTCAGGACGCTATGAATTCTTCGATCCAAATACAGCTGGAAGCATCGACGATAAAGGGATTTTCTTTATTACGAATGATGGAAAGCATAGAATATTGATCTCAGAAACAAAAAATTACCAAGGAATTGTGGATATTACTAAGCTAACAAATAAAATGTTTACTTATAAACGAATGGGGAAAGATGCAAATGGTAGCGATGTAGAGGTATTCGTTGAGCATATCCCTTATAAGGAAAAAAACCTAACATTTACGGCACCAGATAAAACATTAAATGAGTCTACAGGTACTATTGTTAAGGACGTGGATGGAGACAAAATTTTAGCTGGTACGCTTTGGCAAGGAACGGTTGTATTAGATGTCAACAAAAATGATGTAACACAATATAATACAAATTTTATTAGCATTGCGAAATATGATGCTAATACGAATAAATATGAATTTTTCAATCCCGAAACAGGTAAAAGCCGCGGTGACTATGGTTACTTTAATGTGATCGATGGAAATAAATTAAGAGCTCATGTTTCAATTGGCGACAATAAATATGGGGCTGTGCTCGAAATTACTGAGCTAAATAATAAGAAATTCACATATAAAAGAACGGGTAAAGATAAAGACGGTAAGGATATAACAGTATTTGTTGAGCATGAACCTTATACAGGTAAGTTTAAACCAGAATTTACACTAAAATAAAAAATAACGGCTTTAGTCCTTGTATTATAAAAGGATTAACGCCGTTTTATCATTACTAAAAAGTATTTTTTACAAACTCCTACTTTTAATACTTGAGAGTTTTTTTTACTTTCTGGCATAGTTCAATCACTAACTTCGTACACTATATGTAAAAGGGTGGTGGATATGGGTGAAGCGCTGGCTTGCACTAGGAGTAATTATGCTAATGAGTATAGTGTTCGTGGCATATGAAACGAATGCTTCGAACCGTAACTTCTTCTTACCGGACCCACTTGGTGGCATAAAAATTGTCATTGATGCGGGACACGGAGGTCAGGATGGAGGTGCTTCAAAGGGCGAAGTAATTGAAAAGGATATTACACTTGCAATTGCTCAGCATGTGGAGAAGCAATTAAAGAAAAAAGGCGCAACAGTCGTAATGACACGAACAAAAGATGGAGATGTTATTGATGAGCACGCGTCGTCAGAAAAGTTTGGAACATTGAGAGAACGAAAAAAGCAGGACATCTTTTTAAGAAAAGACATAGTAGAAAAAGAAAAACCGGATCTTTTTATTACAATTCATGCAAATGCCATTCCTGAAACAAAGTGGCGTGGCGCACAGGTGTTTTATCATAAAGAAGGACATGCTGAAAGTGAATTACTAGCAAAGAGCATTCAAGATTCCATTCGTGCTAATTTGAAAAATACTGATCGGGAAGCAATGTCTATAAAACAAATTTATTTACTGAAAAAAGCTGAGGTACCTGCTGCACTAGTAGAAACAGGGTTTATAAGTAATGATGATGAACGTGCACTATTAACCGATAAGAAATACCAAGAAAAAATGGGAGATGCCATTGTTGAAGGTATAGAAGAGTATTTATTAGCTAAAATTGAATAGAGCAACTACACAACGTAAATTAAGTCATTATGATATACTAACATTGAGATAATATAAGGGGAGTGTTCGTCGTGATAACTGAACAACAAGTACGAGAAATACTAGGACAACTACAAGATCCATTTTTACATAAATCATTTGCAGAAACAGACGGTATTATAAATGTAGCGATAAAAGAAGAGAAGAATCATGTCAGTGTAAAAATTGCGATTGCTAAAACAAATACACCTGAACAATTACAGCTACAAATGAAAATTGTTGAAGTTTTGAAGGAAGCGGGTGCAAATACAGTTGGTATTCGTTTCGAAGAGCTTTCAGCAGAAAAACTACAGAGCTTCCGTGGCGTAGCAACTGAGGCTGAGGCACAAGATATTTTATCTCCACTTAGCACAGTACAAGTTATTTCAATTGCCTCTGGTAAAGGCGGTGTAGGGAAATCTACAGTATCAGTTAACTTAGCTGTTGCATTAGCTCGTCTAGGTAAAAAGGTTGGCTTAATTGATGCGGATATTTATGGATTCAGTGTGCCTGATATGATGGGTGTTACAGATATGCCCAAAGTGGTAGACAATCGAATTTTCCCTGTTGATCGTTTAGGTGTGAAAATGATTTCAATGGGCTTCTTTGTTGAAAATAACGCACCGATTGTATGGCGTGGACCAATGTTAGGTAAAGTGTTAGATCAGTTCTTCCGTGATGTAGAATGGGGTGAACTAGACTATCTACTATTGGATTTACCACCAGGTACAGGTGACGTTGCATTAGATATCCACCAAATGCTTCCTTCATCAAAAGAAATTGTCGTAACAACACCACATCCAACGGCAGCGTTCGTTGCAGCTCGTGCAGGTGCGATGGCTTTACAAACAGACCATGAAATTTTAGGTGTTATTGAAAATATGGCATGGTATGAATCGAAATCAGGTGACCGTGAATTCGTATTCGGTCAAGGTGGAGGTCCAAAGTTAGCAGAAGAACTACGTACAGAGCTACTTGGTCAAATTCCTCTTGGTCAGCCTGACTGGTCAGAAGAAGATTTTGCACCTTCTGTTTATGCTGAAAAACACACAACAGGACAAATTTATTTAGATATCGCGACGAACATCATTAATAAATTAAATAAATAAATGAATAATGAAAACGGATTTCCTCGAACAATGGAGGAAATCCGTTTTTCATATGTGAGTGGTTACTCAGAGCCTTTTTGTTCATTACCTTCACCACCGCCGCCAGCTTCTTTTTTACCGCCGCCAGCTTTACCTGTCTCGCCACCGCTCTTCCTAATAAGCTCCTGCCATTTTGTTTGCATAAGTGGACTTTCAATCGTTTCCTTGACGATTTCCTCCGTTTGTTTTCTCATATTGGAGGATTTTAGAATAGTCTCTAACTGCTTTTGCATATCTGGCTGGCCAAAGAAAGCCTCCATATCTTTTTGGAAAGAGGGGTCTTTTATTAATTCCTTCATAATATCCTGTTGTTGCTTTTGCATACTTTTAGCTACAGTTTCCTTAAACTTTGGATCTTCGAATGTTTTCTTCCAAAAGTCTTCTGCTTCTTTGGAAAGCAAGGTAGCTTCGGTAGCTTTCTTCACTTCATCATGCTCCAAAACCAATAATTCACGGAAACTTGGTTCCTCTAAAAGCTTTCGCAACGCCTTTTTACCATCCTCGGTTTGTAAAGAGTCGATCATTATTTTTTTTATTTCATCATAGGACATGGTAGAGGCTTTATCTTGTGAACAGGCAGAAAGAAAAAGCATTAGGATTAGTAGTAAGAAGAATTTTCGCATCAATCATCAGTCCTTTCTATAAATAGACTCTTTCAATTATTGTTCACATTTATGATGACTTTATGTATTGGTTACGATGAGAAATAGCTTTTTTAACAATGCATTGTTAAAATAAGTACAGATATATATTGAGAAATTGGGGGACTTTTAGTTGTGACGATACGAAATTGGGCAAAGTTTTTCTTCTTTGCAATGCTCGTTGGTGGCGCAGTCAACGGAATTTGCAGTTTATTTATTCGATGGGACTTCTTTCAACCTTACATAACAAACGGTCACTGGGGTGAATTTTTGGCCGGGCTTTTATGGATGGTTTTCTTAGGATTTACAATGAGTGTTATTGCACAAGCGGGCTTTTTTGCTTATTTAACGCTCCATCAAGTGGGAGTTAATATTTTTAGAACACTTACATTATGGAATTGGGTACAGCTTTTATTAATTGCGTTTACTATTTTTGATATTATATTCTTCCGCTTTATACCAGGTGTAAAAGATGGACAAAGCTGGTTATTCTATGTTGGTTTGTTAATTGTATTACTATTAGGTGCTATAGCGACAGCCATTCAAAAAGTGAAATTAACAGGAAAAAAATATGTTTTCATTTCAGCTTTATTTTTTATGATTGTCGTTACAACACTGGAATGGACAATTGCATTAATGGGTCGCGATGAAAATATTAACGAGTATGTTGCATTACTACTATTCCCACTACTCGCTGTAAATGCTTATCAATTATTAGTATTACCAAAATATAATGCAAAATCCGAAGAAGATCGTCAAAGATTAGAAGCACGCCGTAAAGCGCGTCGTGAACAAGCTAAAAATGCATAATAATTAACAAAAGAAGTTGCCTCTATTAGTTGGAGGTAACTTCTTTGTTATCCCGCATTAACGGGCGGGCAGTAATTACCCAAAGTGAAGCGTCAGGTACAAGACTCCTGCCGTAAAATTTAGCGAAAGTGTGGGAAATCAACTGTCCGTAAAAGCCCGATTGGTGAAGACTAATAATCAGTGGGGATGAAGAAAACCCCCACTGATTAAAGTTTCACTTTATGGTGATTTTTTAGTTTGAACTTTATAGCCGAATATATTTTCCTCAATCGACATAAATTTATTTTGTTGTAGAAATGTATTCAGTTCTTTAATCGAGATTTTATTATTTTGGTGTAAAGACATAAAAACAAAATCTCCCTTTTGTAATTTAGGTGTTTTTTCACCTTTCCAGATTAGAGAGGGAGAAAGTATATTCATCTGCTGTTGAAATAAGTTATTTTGTAAATCCTGCGAATACTGGTGATTTCGTGTTGCAAACCAAAGTGGGGTTTCTTGAAAATGCTTTTCGTAAGTATTAATATCTTTTTGAACGACGGCAAGATCAATTGGCTTATCTACGGAATCCTCAGGCCCTAATAATCCTGTAGGTAGTTTTCGCTCTTGAATGACTTTTAGGTGCTCGGGTGAACGTTCAATCCATGCAGCATCTAATAAAAGAAGCGGATAAGGTTCTTTTACAGTTTTAAGCCAGTCCAACAGGGTTTCATCAGAGAAAGAAATTTCGACAACAAGTGATGTTCCATAATGTCCTTTTGTTACAACTGCTGGAGCATCGGCGATGTTGAATACAGAAATCATAGTAGAATTTATCGGCTTTATAAAGACAAACAGTATTACGATGAAAAGCAGTGAAATCAACGTTTTACGAACCATTCATAACAACCTCGTTTCTATATTTTTAAACAAAAAAATAAAGTTCTTAAAAAAACTTATGATTTAGTGTTGACTTTCATGATTAATCGATGATATTATGTATAAGTCGCCAAGAGGTGACGCGGTAAACGAAAAAATGAACCTTGAAAACTGAACAAGCAAAACGTAATCAATAAAGTTTTTAGTAGCTAACCTTGAGTTGGTGAACGAAACAAAATTTTGGACATCA